>CALKAN010000443.1 GCA_937983035.1 uncultured Paenibacillaceae bacterium
ATGGCATGCTGGTCCGCGACGTGTTGAATCAGCGGCAGCAACCGGTTTACTCGTCTTTTTGTCAACGCTGAAGTAAATTCTATCGGAGCATAAGTCATAAATTGAAATTCTTCTCTCATTCTTCTTTTGAATTGATGCATCGTCTTATCGTCTTTTTCGATCTTGTCCCACTTATTGACCACAAATATCGACGCTTTCCCAGCCTCATGCGCATAGCCGGCAATATGCTTATCCTGCTCAACAATGCCCTCAGATGCATCCAGCACGATGAGCACGACATCCGATCGCTCAATCGCGCGCATGGCGCGCATGACGCTGTACTTTTCCGCGGCTTCATATACTTTGCCTCTTTTTCTCATCCCGGCTGTATCCACGAGAACGTACTTTTGACCATCTGCTTCAAACGGCGTGTCAACCGCATCTCTTGTCGTGCCGGCGATGTCGCTCACGATGACGCGCTCTTCCCCCAATATGGCATTGACAAGCGAAGATTTGCCGACATTCGGGCGGCCGATCAGCGATACGCGAATGACATCCTCGTCATGCTCTTCATCAGGAATGTCCGGCAATCGCTGCGCAAGCTCATCGAGCAAATCTCCAATTCCCGTGCCGTGCGATCCGGAAATGGGAAACGGCGATCCGAAGCCTAATCTGTAAAAATCATAAATCCCGTCTTCACGATCTAAATTGTCTACTTTATTGATAACAAGAATAACCGGCTTATTCGAACGATAAAGCATCTCCGCCACTTCCTCATCCGATGCCGTCAATCCCGCTTTCACATCCGTCATAAACAAGATCACGTCTGCCTCTTCAATGGCAAGTTCTGCTTGTGCTCGAACAGATGCCATGATCTCATCATCGCTCGTCTCGATTCCGCCTGTATCCACAATGCTGAATGTTTTGCCATTCCACTCCGCATCGCCGAACAATCGGTCTCGCGTAATTCCCGGCTTGTCTTCGACGATCGCAACCCGCTGACCGACGATTCGATTAAACAACGTTGATTTGCCCACATTCGGACGTCCAACGATGGCGACGATTGGTTTACCCATATGACTTCCTCCTTCTTCCTGCATGCACGATAACCATCATAGCAAATATTGCAAATAAGCGCATCTCATTCGCGGCATTCTGTTCCAAATAATTTTGCGGTGTCGAAAGCAGGCGCAGCGCCATCCATAAAGCATGAAATCGATTCAGCTTTTCCTGGCCGTCTTAAACATCCAAACGCATGCCCATGCAGCACCGCTCCATACTCTAGCCAGCATAAAAGTCAGCCACCATAAATCTGCCGTATCCAAGCCGCCGATCACTGCGGTTACAGGCTGCGCAAGTTTCATATACATCCACTCGCCAATGAATAAGCCGCCTGACAGCACAGCGATCTGTTTTTTTGCATCCTTGGTCGTCATGGAAACGAACAAGCTCAAAACAAGAGCATTGTTAAGCGGCGTGCTGAATATTGCAAGATGCGGATAAAAATCGGACAGACGTTGAAACAACAAAAAAATAGAGGCGAACAGAGACATTGCGGAAATATGCAGCAATGCCTCTCCGCCGGTTCGAACCGATCGAAGCGAAATGACCGCAATAGCACCGATCCAGATCAAGGTGCCGTGCATAGAGACATTCGAAAATTGGAAAACATGCATATACGACAAGATCCATCCGAGAAAAAGGATCCATGCATGCAGCCGGCGCATCGATCCGAACAATTGATTTTTCCAGCCGAAAACAGCCATAATGACACCGCATAATAAGAGCACGTAAGATAAGTATCCTGGATTCATGCTTCCTCCGTGAAGTAATCATACTGCTCTTATTATTCAGAAAAAACACCTATTTTATGAATAGGTGTTTTTCTGATCAGGCGTCGATTATTTAAATTTGCTCAATTTGTCGCCAAAGCGCTCCCCTAATGTCAAATTAAGCCCTTGATTGTTTTCGCCAACGTAATCTTTTACGCTGTCGTTTTTCTTCTCCGGTTTCGGCGGCGCTTCTTCTGTTTCTTTAATGCTGAGGGAAATTCTCTTTTCGCTTGGGTTCATGTCAAGCACTTTCACTTTCACTTCTTCGCCTTCCTTCAGCACTTCATGCGGCGTGCCGATATGACGGTGTGAAATTTGTGAAATGTGCACCAATCCTTCCACGCCTGGAGCAATTTCTACAAATGCGCCGAATCCTACCAGACGTTGAACCGTGCCTGTGATAATGTCGCCGACGTTTACTTTGTCAGAGATCGTCTCCCATGGGCCCGGCTGAGCAGCTTTCATGCTCAAGCTGACTCTTTCATTTTCCGGATCGACTTTCAATACTTTCACGCGAACGACTTCGCCCTCTTGAACGACATCAGAAGGCTGTTCCACATGCGTCCAAGCCATTTCGGAAATGTGAACAAGTCCATCGATGCCGCCCAAGTCAACAAATGCGCCAAACGGCGTCAAACGCTGCACTTTGCCTTCGATTTCTTGGCCTTCCTGAAGACTGGACAGAATTTCCTGCTTTTTCTGCTCATACTCTTGCTCAAGCACATCTCTTTGAGAAAGGATGACTTTGTTCGTTTCGCGGTCCAGCTCTTTCACGATCAACCGCAATGTCTTGCCTTTGTAATCAGAGAAATCTTCAACAAAGTGGCGCTCTACCATGGAAGCCGGGATAAATCCGCGCACTCCCAAATCGACGACAAGACCGCCTTTTACGACATCTGCAACGACTGCTTCAAACACTTCCCCGCTCTCTTGCAAGGATTCCAATCTTTCCCAAGCTTTCTCGCTGTCGACAGCGCGCTTGGAAAGCAGCAGCTGCTCCTTGTCATCATTCACCTTCAGCACTTTGCACTCAATTTCCTCATCCAGTTGCACGCCGTCTGATGCCTTTTCCAAATGAAGCGCGGACAGCTCGCGAATCGGAATAATCCCATCATATTTGTAACCAACATCCACCAGGACTTGGTTGTCTTCAATCTTCACTACTTTTCCTTTGACGATATCTCCGCTTTTGAGCACTTGGACATCTTCCAGCATCTCGTCCTGGCTCACTTCAGAAACCGGCGCTTGCTCGGTCTGTTGGGACACTTCTGCTTTCGCCTGCTCCTGCCCATCC
>CALKAN010000444.1 GCA_937983035.1 uncultured Paenibacillaceae bacterium
GCCTGCGCATACGCCAAGCTTCATGGCCATGCTCACCCTTTCCATTAAAACGGGTACATCTTCATTATACTATGATGACATGAATTCCAACAGGAGCCGATTCATCCGATTCTGCAAAGAAATGATTACTTTTCTGCATATTGCGCTTCATTGCTTCGCTTCCTTGAGATTTTTATCTCCGCCAACCTTGAAAATTTAAACTCATCCCTAAGCACAAATGAAACAAAGCGTAAAAAAACCGCGGAACGCTGTCATTCCGCGGTTTTGCATCCTTATGCCGTTCGTCTCATCGAATGCGGTAATCAAGAAAATCGAGATCAGGTCCTAACTTATGTTTCAATTCAGACGTCGCTTGGTCCAGCTTCTGCATGATTTCATCCGATAATTGCAGTTCAGATGCTTCCGCATTCATCTTGGCATGCTCTTCATTCCGAATGCCGGCGATAACGGAAGCAACTCCTTGCCGCTGAATCAGCCACGCCAATGCCACTTTGCTCATCGGTTCATTGATTTCTTCGGCAATTTGTTCAATCTCGCGAATCGCCTGAAACGTCTCTTGTTCAAATCCCGGTTCACGGTGACGAGCAGCCGGCCGCTCTTTGGAAAAATGTTTCGTCCGCATGCGCTGAGGCGGCACTTTGTCGATCGTGCTGTATTTTCCGCTGAGCAGCCCTTGCATCAGCGGACTGTAGCATAAAATGCCCACTTGATGATCCACGCATTGCGGCTGCACCTCGAATTCAACGGCTCGCCACAGCAAATTGTAGCTGAGCTGATTCGAAGCAATCGGGCCGACTGACAATGCTTCTGCCAAATCTTGCGGTCCGAAATTGCTGACGCCGATCGCTCGAATCTTCCCGTCTTGCTGCAGTTTAAGAAGCGCTTCCATCGACTCGGAAATTGGAATGCTTCTGTTCGGCCAATGAATTTGGTACAAGTCAATATAGTCGGTTTGAAGTCTGAGCAAACTGCGTTCGCAAGCCTCAATGATGCCTTCTTTCGTAAGGTTGGACGGGCTGACTTTCGTAGCGATGACGGCTTTGTCTCGAATCCCTTTCAACGCTTTCCCCAAAATTTCTTCCGAATACCCTTTGCCGTATCCTTCTGCCGTATCAAAGAAATTAATGCCTGCATCCAAAGCAGCGCTGACCGCTTCCAACGAATCGCGGTCGTCCTGCTCTCCCCAAAGCTCGCCGCCGGCGAAAGCCCAGCAGCCCATTGCAATAACAGATACTTGAATATCGGTGTTTCCAAGCGTTCGATATTGCATAGAAAGCCTCCTTGATCCCGTATTTGCATTCACCATATCATGAAATGTTGAGCGTTTTCAATATACGGAATGTCCGGCGCATGGGGCCGCAGCTTTCGCTCAGCGGTTCTCGCTCTGTTATCGTTTTTACTGCATGTCTTCCAAAGCAGCCTGGATTTCCAAATTCGCTTGCTCTTCCGCTTCGCGCAATGCCGTATTAATATCTTTACCGTCCCGCAAAAGCTGACCGATCGCGCTGAT
>CALKAN010000445.1 GCA_937983035.1 uncultured Paenibacillaceae bacterium
ATAAACCTACTTTAACATCTCCTCATTTCGTGTCTAGTTTTATGGGTCCATTATATCTAATCTGCATTCATGACTTCCACAAAGTTATATGCGTCCTTGTAATTGTTTCCTGCCGACCCTGTGGGCTCATGTGCAAATTATCAAGATGCGGCTCTTACGAACTTATTTAATCGCTTCCATGAAAATGTTTAATTACATTTGATCCTCCTGGCAATGCCTCATTCTATATTCGCTGCTGTGCTTCTCTTTCCCTTCAAAATCTCCCAAAATTATACAAATCTCTAAATTGAATTACAAAAAGAGACAGCTTTTGCAATTAGCTGCCTCCTATGCATCGAAATATGCAATTTTCAATTCAGTTCGGTTCAATAAAGGGTTAGGTGTAACACGCATAAACAAAATTTTTTATAACGAAAATCCATGCCAACAATTCACATGAAAATAAACTTTGCCCATGATTATTCCTGCCGGCGCCTGCAAACAATATGAGCAATGAGGCTGCTATGCGGCTGAAAATGCACCAGCTTAAATGTGCGCCAAATTCAATTTAAACAGAAAGCAATAATTTGCGCAAAAGCTTGATTTCGCACACAGAAAGAAAGGGGACATTAGAATGGATGCGGGCAGTTTTTTGACAGGACTTTTCTCCATTATAATCATCGACTTAGTACTCGCGGGCGACAATGCCATCGTTATTGGCATGGCTGCTCGAAACTTGCCTCGTGATAAACAGAAAAAAGCGATCTTCTGGGGAACGGGCGGCGCCATCATCATCCGCGCTCTGCTGACGCTCATCGTCGTTTGGCTGCTTAAAATTCCGCTCCTGATGATGGCGGGCGGATTATTCTTAATATGGATTGCTTTTAAATTGCTCATTCAGAAAAAGAAGCATGGCAACATTAAAGAGGGGCAAACGTTGTTCGAAGCGATTCGCACCATCGTGATCGCCGACATCGTGATGGGACTGGATAACGTATTGGCCATCGCCGGCGCTTCCCATGGAAACTACATCTTGGTTATTTTAGGCTTGATCATCAGCGTGCCCATTATTATATGGGGCAGCACCCTCATCATAAAATTTATCGACCGCTACCCGTTTATCATCTATATTGGAGCAGGCGTGCTTGCGTATACCGCCGGAAAAATGATTACCGAAGACCGTACGCTGTTCCCGTACATCGGGGACGAATGGTTCATTAAATACAGCATCATCGCAGCCATCATCGCTGCAGTGCTCATTATCGGCTGGCAAATCAATTTGAAACGGCAGCGCGAAGCTGCATTCAAATATTAATCTTTAACCCCGGTTTTTTCAACCGTGCCCGCATTCAAATATTTTCTTGCATTCGGACTGGCGATGAGCAGCAAAACCATGAGTGCTGACAGCGCAAGCACCAACGGGTTGCCCAAATTCAGCACAATAATGACGATGGACATGATAACGCAAAGCAAAAAGATTTGCCGCTTGATCCCGATGGTCAAGATAATCAAAAAAACAATCGTTAACCCTGCGATGCCGGAAAAGTACGTGACATGCATCGCATTGTATTCTTGCGGAGCGATGCCAAACGCAGCATTCAAAACATTTGCCTTAAAATTTCCCCATGCGGAGCCGATGTCTCCCGGAATCCATAAAAATAAAAATGATAACAGGATAAAAAATGCAGCATATGCTGCCTGCAAATAAATGATGTATTGCAGGATGCGAAGGCTTGCCGGTTTTTCCATCGGCGGTTGTTTCGTTTGTTGCTTCATATTTTACTCATCCTCATCTCTTGTCTCTGTCTTCGTCTTTATTAACCAAGCGGAATATGCTGTCGATTCCATTTGACTTTATTGATTTCATCTTTCAGCTTAAAACTTGTTTCCAAATCGATGTCATATACATTTGCCAAGGCAACGATATAATAAAGCACATCGCTGATCTCTTCCTCAATCGTTCCCTTTATGCTGCCGCCCGGTTCCATCCGGGCATCTTGGCGAATCACTTCTGCAAGCTCACCCATTTCTTCCATCAGCTTTAAAAAATATGTAAGTTTATGTTCAGGCCGGTGATCGAACTGTTTTATGTACGATTGCAAGGATGACAGCGTTAACGGGTGTTCCAATTGCGCACACTCCTTCTCCATTTTTTCACGCTTTTGCATCGGTTATAATTAAAGCATACAAAAAAGTTGCCTTTCCTGCAAGAAACCGCTGCTGCGCTCTTATTCCCCTTTTTGCAACCCAATGCTGCACTTTCGCGTACATATGTTATAGTTTAAAAAAATGATCGTTCTGAACAAAAAATAACTTCGCACCAACCTGAATTCAGCTGGAACGAAAACGCAATCTTCATGCAAGGAGGAATAGGCATGCCGCAAGATTACGCTTATGAAAAACGCGTGCGCGCGGAAATTCGCATTTGGGAACGAGAACTGTTAAAGCCGCCGAACTGGCTGCAGGAAACTTCATCACAATTCAGCAAAACATTGAATCATAAAATTCCGGAAAAAGTGCATGATATGATTACACAAGCGGTGAAAGGAATGATCGAAACCGCGTTATTTGGCGCGTCCTACATGCCCGGACGGCCAGTAAACCGCGAGCTGTCTTTAAGACATCGAGATCGAGAAGCCGAAACGTGCATCAAAACTTACCAAAAAACCGCATCCGCAGAAGGCGCCTTCACCGGTTTCGGCGGTTTGCTGCTCGGAGCGGTCGATTTTCCAGCCCTGTTGGCGATCAAAATGAAAATGCTGTTTGAACTGGCTCACATTTATGGATACGACATGTCAAGGCAGGAAGAAAAAATGTACGCGCTTCATGTGTTTCAACTGACTTTTTCACAACCGTCCCATAGGCAAACGGTAATGACGCGCATGAAAAATTGGGAAGTTTCGATCAGCGGCGGGAAAACAGAGGGTGAAGCCGACTTGAGTCAACTGGATTGGCGCAAATTGCAGCAAGAATATCGAGATTACATCGATTTTCGCAAAATGCTGCAACTGATTCCCGGGATCGGCGCGGCAGTCGGCGCGTGGGTCAATTACAAACTGCTGGAAGAGCTTGGTCAAACCGCCCGCAACTGCTACCGGCGCCGGGATCTTGGAATCAGCGCATCATGACATTTGCGATGCGATCAGTCGAGCACCGCGGTCATATGTGCTTTCGTTACTGACCAGTGAGAAGTATCCCACCGCTTTTGTTTGTCTTTAATCCAAATGATTTGCGGAGATTCATGCTTCACGCCTGTGTCTTCAGCGATGCGGTTTGACACCTGGCGCGACTCGATCACTTTCACGAGCACATATTCTGGTTCGCTGTTCGGCTTGTCATTTAAATAAGCTTCGAACTCTGCCAGCGCATTGGCGCTCACCGGGCATTTCGTGCTGTGCTTCAATACAACGATCGGTTTTTTATCGGAATTTTCCCAAAGTTGCTCCCATTCATGAATCTCTGTAATTTCTCTCCATGCAGCCATCGATAACCTTCCTTTCCCATATATATATTTTCAGCATTGTTCATGCTGGAGCCATGCTCACATGCATGTTTCTTATAATCTTATTCTATCATAGAATCCTTGCAATTTGTAAGAAGCGTTTGCAACGGTACCGTGTCCTGGTTCGATTGCAATCACCATTTAATATTGTTTCTCATAGTCAACCAGATTTCGGTGCGGCGCTTTCCCTTGCATATAGCTTGTTAAATTGTCCAGGAAAATGTCCAGAACGCGGTCGTTGTAATAAACCGTGGACCCGGACGTATGCGGGGTAATGATCACATTGTCCATTCGCCATAACGGATGTTCGGGCGGAAGCGGCTCCTGCTCGAACACATCCAATCCCGCACCGGCAATTTTTCCTTGCATCAGCGCTTCAACCAACGCTTCCGTATCGGTTGTGGCTCCTCTGCCGACATTAATATATATCGCAGACGACTTCATTTGTGCAAACCGTTCCCGATTCATCATATGCCGCGTTTCGTCTGTCAAAGGCAAAGAGTTGACGACAACATCGCTTTCCCTTAACAATCGTTCCAACCCTTCATAATCATACATTTGATCGACGTGCGATGCAGGTTTTCCGGAACGTCTCATCCCGAGCACTTTCATTCCGAACGCTTTTGCTATTTTTGCTGTTTCCTGCCCGATCGCTCCTGTGCCCAACAGACCGATCGTTTTATGGTGCAGTTCCGATAATGCGCCTCCGCCGGAATCCCAGATCATGCGCTGCTGATTTTTGATGTACAAAGGCAGACGTCTGACAAAAGCAAGCATCATGGCAAAGATCGTTTCCGAAATCGGGTATCCGTGCACCCCGCTCGCGCTCGTTAAATAAATGCCCCGCTCCTTCAATTGCTCCAGCGGGAAGCTGTTTACTCCTGCTCCCCATGATTGAATCCAGCGCAGCGGCGATTTTCTTTCCTGCCCCAGCGCGATTTCAGCAGCTTGCTTGTTCCAGCCGACCCACACTTCCGCCTCATACACATGCGGCCTCCATTCGTCTTCTTCAGCATAAATGACCTGCCACTGCGGCGCGGACTTTTTTACGCGTTCCAATTGCTCCTTTGTCAACCGATGAAAAAATATCATTGTTCCAGCCATTTCGCTCTCCCTTATAAACCGTCTTCTTTCATTCAATCACTTTGTTCCAAACAAAAGAGGAATCAGCGCAGCTGCTTCTTCCGCTTAAAATCTTTTTCCTTTCGACTGTTAAAGAACTAGATTCAGTTGTCTCCGCCTTTGTAGTCTGTCATGCGGTTGATGACCATCGCTGCAGCGCCTGTTGCCAACGCTTCTTCGCCCAAGCGCCCTCTGCTGAATACAACTTGATAGTCCGGATAATAATACGTTTTCTGAACCGCCACCTGGGTCGCCACGCGGAAAAAAATGTCGTGCGAATTGAACACCGGACCGCCCAAGATGACTTTTTCCGGGTGCAAAATGTTCAACAAATTCGCTAATCCAATGCCAAAATAAGTCGCCGCCTGCGTAAAAATTTCCGTCACGAGCATATCTTTCTGCTGCAGCGCCCGCAAAAGATCCGCAAACCGAACGTGCTCCGGACTCTTTACCCACTGCAGCATGACGCTTGTTCGACCTTGCTTTAAATATTGCTGCGCCGTCTGTTCCATGGCATTCATCGTGACATACGCTTCAAGGCTGCCGTAGTTGCCGCCCGGGTTGCGCGGCGGAAGGCCGTCGGTTTGAATGATCATTTGGCCGATGGCTCCTTCCATATCGACAGCGCCGTAAACAATTTCAGCATTCGTCATCACAGCGGAGCGGAGCCCGACACCATTATGAATATAAAGCACATGCTGAAACTGCTCCGCTCCTTCGCTCCAATATTCTCCAAGCAGCGCCGCATTCGCGCCGTTGTCCAGCACAACCGGCAAATGCATATAATGCTGCAGCATCTCGCAGATCGGCACATGCTGCCATCCCGGCGCTGGAAAATGCAGCGGTTCCAAAATGACGCCGCGGCTGCGGTCCAGCGGACCGACGGCCCCGACGCCTATGCCCAGCATTTGATCTATGCAGATCCCTTGTTCTTCCAACATGCGACGCATTTGCTGCACGGCTTCGCGGATAAACACTTCCGGCGTCATCTTCACAGTCATCGGCCATGCATAGGCATCCAGCTTATTTAAATGCATATCGCATAAAATGAGCCGTGAATAAGTTCGCGAAACATCCAAACCGAATACGTATGCGTAACGAGGATTGGTACGGTACAATTTCGGCCTGCGGCCGCCGGTTGATTCGCCCAGTCCGACTTCTTCGATCAAACCTTGACCGGCTAAATCATCCAACATGCGCGTCAGCGTGCTGACTGTCATGCCGCTTTGTTCCAACAAATTGATTTTGGAAACGGTGCCGCTTTTGCGAATCAATTTATACACATCTTTCGCTTTCCGGCCCGTAATGCGTTCCTCGATCGGTTTCATCATCATTCAAATCTCCTTCGTGATCTCACTGTTATTATAATGGAGATTGATGCAAAAAAAACACTTTCCTTTTTCGGAAAGCGTCTTTGAAAAAATGCAGGACTTAAGCTGATTCACATGCATCACAATGAAATGAATCGATGCATCATCTGAACTTTAGCCGTATACAGCCATTCCAATCAAACCGGACAACAAGATTACTGCAACAGGATGTGTTTTTAATCGGATGAGAGCAAATAAAGAACCGGCAAAAATAGCAAGCAAACTGAACGTATGCCATGACACCGAACGTGTCAATCCATTTTCCACAGCAAACATGATGGCCGCATAAAAAATCAGGCCGGTAATGATCGGTCTCAGCCCATAAAATGCCGATTTTACGTACCGATTGTTGTACACTTTGTAAAAAAACGAAGCGACGATCAAAATGAT
>CALKAN010000446.1 GCA_937983035.1 uncultured Paenibacillaceae bacterium
CGTTCGGTTCGCCGACGCGGCCGACAGGATGTTGAAGCTTGTCCGCATCCGTATGATTCGGTTCATGCGATTCCGGACTGTACTGCCATGGACCGGTCTCAATCCAGCCTGGGCTGACAGCATTAACGCGGATGCGATAACGGCCTAAACTGACGGCCATCGCATGGGTTAAAGCTAATATTCCGCCTTTGGAAGCCGCGTATGCTTCCGTATCGGGCTCAGACATTAAAGCGCGTGTGGACGCAATATTGATAATCGCCCCTCCATTGCCGTCTTTCATCATGTCCGCGGCATAGCGGGCACATAAATAGGTGCCGCGCAAATTTACCGCGATCACATGGTCAAACTCTTCCAACGGCTGTTCCAGCATCGAACCGTTTCGATTGATCCCGGCATTGTTAATTAATACGTCTATGCGGCCAAGTTCGATCCGCGTCAGTTTCATCCATTTGGCCACATCCTCTTCTTTCGAAACATCGCATTGAACGTATATCGCTTGTCCGCCTAACTTTCGGATCATGCGAATCACTTCAAATCCAGCTTCTTTGTGCGTGTCTGCAATGCTGATGCGATAGCCTTGTTTAGCGAAGGCATAAGCGGCAGCACGTCCGATTCCTCGGGCACCGCCCGTAATGGCAGCGATTCGATTCATAAGAAAAAATCACCACTTTCCAAATATTACAACTATTTTATCAGATTGAATAGAAATTGAGAATGATGGGAGAAAGCGGCAAGCGCATTGGGAAAGAAGCAATTACGGATGTCGGGTTTTTTTATGCATTAACAATGCCAGCCATCCTAAACTGAGAAAACCGAACAGCGGGTATAAAGTCGTTAACAGTTTGCTGAATCCGATTTGGCTGACGGCATAGGTTAGGAAAAGAAGGCTGATGAGAATCCATCTATTGTTTACAGCCGGCATTTTTTGTTCGATTTGCAATGTTAAACCGTAAATGTTGGCGATGTATGTCGTGAAAATTTCCGCATAGATCGTAATTAAATAAAGGAATTGAACGATGAGGCCAAGTGATATGATGAGCACGCCCATCGGGATTTCAAACTGCAAAATCGCCGGCATGCGCGAAGACAGCGTAAAGTGGCCGGCCATCAGCAGGGCGCCGATTCCGATGCCGCCCCATATGCCGCCCCAGTATGCGACGTTCCGATCCGCAGTTTTAGAGCCGATCGGCACGAGCACGGCCTGCGCCAGAAGCAAATTGAATCCAACATACAAAAACGGGGACAGCCACAAACGCCAACTGGATGGATCAGATTCCAGCAGGAGCCAATGAGAAGCATTAGGCGATTGGATGGTGGCGATAACCAATAAAAGGGTGAACAGCAATATCGCCGGCACAACAACGGTATTTACGGTAAGAATCGCATCAATCCCGCGTTTGATGACAATATAAGCCGCGAGCATAGTGATCCAAAGCCCCAGCTGATAGGGCAGATGAAAATGTTCGTTGAAAACAGAGCCTGCGCCGGCCAACATGACGGAAGTGATGCAAAACAGGAGCACAAGCATCACAGCGCTGACCCAGCGCCCTATGCGCTCGCCGAACAAATATTGATTCAGATCTGCGTAGGAATGCGCTTGAATGTCGTGAGACAAGATCAAAATTTTTGTGCCGAGCCAAATAAAAAGAAAGGTGGAAATCCATATCGTGATGACGGCAAGCGAGCCGTATTTGGTGAAAAATTGCAAGATTTCTTGCCCTGTAGCAAAACCGGCTCCCACAATCGTGCCAATATAAGTGAAGGCAATTTGCAATATGCGAACAAATTTATGATGCATGCTGTAACTCTCCGCCTCTCGTCCAACGTATTAGTACAAGACTATGAAGAGTTACAGCTTGGCATGACAATTTTAGTTCAATGCAAACAGTTTTACCGAATTAATAATGTTTTGCCTTGGATCGATGTCCATCTTGAGCACGATGCCGTCCGAGATGTAGTTTAATACAAAGTGCGTATTGACGCTTGGCGTTCCAAGCGCTGCAATTGCTTCTTCCACGGTTTGGTGAATGCGAATGCCGTTCAATCCCGGATCAACATGGGGGGAAAAGACGTCAACGAATTCAACTTGCTGCGATGAATTAAATCCGACTTCAAATCCATCATAAACATATACCGTAATGGGATTTTTTTCGTCTGCCATTTCATATTGCTGCACGGCATCTCCGTGCAATCGGATCACTTGCGGGATCGTGTCTCCAATCTTGATGCCCATCAATTGATTGTATGAAACGGCTTCATTTGAGTTTGAAGATGTTTTCTCATTATCTTGAGTTTGTCCTTGGCCGGGTTTGGCATAATGTTCTTCAGCGTTTTTGGCTGGATGATTGCTGTTTTGAGGCTGCTCTGGCAGCGTTTGATCTTCGTTTGGATTGGAAACTGGCGCATCCTCTGTCAATTGGGATGCAGATGCAGAATCTGAAGGAAATGAATCATGGGCTGAATCGGAGCCGGGTTGCGAGTCAGAAGGGGCGGCATCTGCACGAACGTTATCACCCTTATGTAAGTGTTCAGGGTGGCTGCCTTCTGTCTGAGAATTCAGATGTTGCTCCGTGTGCGCTTGCATGGAATCTGTCTGTTCTTCGACCGGTTGGAATAAGTTCGTTCCGCTCTGACAACCGGACATGATCATGAAACAAACCAATGATGCGACAACAAACCTGAAATGTCCTGACTTCGTTTGTGCTCGTCTGTTCATCATCTATCGACTCTTTTCTAAATAAATTGTGCAGCACTGCCGTATTTTACAATTTAGAAAGCTTCATTGAGGATTGTGTTTTTTATCGTCTGGTGCTAAAAGTTTTTCTTATTTATCTTAACGTTTCTGCTGCTGAAAAAGTTGCAGATTTTTTCGTTGACCCCTTTCCTTTTTCCTGATGTTGATCCTCGATTTCGCGATGGATATTTTAACGATGTTTCTTATGTTATTATAATACATTTTGAGCATTTTTTCAGGACTTGAAACCTAGAGAATGTTGTGTTACGTTAAGAAAAAGCGGCATTCCGCCGGCTTCATTTCAGGGAGGAATAGAATGGAAATTTTGAAGAACAAAATATTGGAAGAAGGCATCGTCATTTCGGACGAAATCTTAAATTTGGATTCGGTGCTCAACCATCAGTTGGATCCTCCCTTTATTATGGAAATTGGCAAAGCTTTCGCCGCTCGTTTTAATGATGAAGCGATTACGAAAGTGCTGACGATTGAGTCTTCGGGCATTTCCGTCGGATTCGCAACAGCGCTGGAAATGAAAGTGCCGCTTTTGTTCGCTCGCAGAAAACCGATGAGAACAAGCGACAATGAAGAATTGTTTATGGAGCGGGTGCCGTCTTATACGAAAGGCATCGTGACGGATATCGTCGTGTCGAGCAAGTATTTGAATGAAGAAGATCGAGTCCTGATCATCGATGATATTATTGCAAATGGAGATGCCGTAAGAGGATTGATCAGAATTATCGAACGGGCCGGCGCAGAATTGGCAGGTTTGGGAGTAGTCGTGGAAAAGTCTTTTCAATCTGGTGCGAGTTCGTTGAGAAATCGCGGAATCAGGGTAGAGTCGCTCGTTTGTTTAGAATCGCTGAAAGATGGAAAGATAACTTTAAAATGAACAGCTTTAGTTGCAGCATATACAGCATAGTCATGTCGGCAACAGCCGCATATGATGTTTCGTTTGTTGCAGTTTCAGCTTATGCTTATGAGCCGTTGGCCAGCCAACGCAACACTGCATGAAAGGAGGAAGGCGAGCATGGGGCAAGAGAGTCGGGACACTGCCGCTTATTTAATGAAAAAAGTCAGCGAGGCGAAAATTCATTTCGAACGTGCAGTGGAATGCAAGCATACCGAATTTGATGATTTGTATCCCTATATGGTCGAACATCCTCAATTTTTTTGGTATAAGCGCTACGTTGCATGGTCTGAACTGTTAACCGTGATTGATATTTGCGATCATCTAGGTTTAGAGTGGAAAGATCAATTTACGCCTAAACAAATTGAATATATTCAGAAACGGATTATGTCCAGCAAAGTACTGGACGAATGGTTTGAGATCGAACATGTAGGAGGCAATTGATTGCGCATAACTGCATAACTGCATAACTGCATTTCATTAAATAGAGTGTTGCAAATAAAGTGTTGCTGCTGCAACGTATGCGGCGGGAGCACTTTCTTTTTATATTCCATCATGGGAGGACGACGTCATGGTGACAGATGAGCAATTGGACTATTACCGCATGAATGAAATTCGCATTCGCGTCGTTCGAGATGCCAATGTCAGAAATGATGTGAAAGGGTATGTCGTCGCTTGGAATGACGAATACGTGCTGCTTCGCAAAGGAAATCGAAGAGTGATCAAAGTGCCGCGGCATTATCCGATGCAGCCTTTGAGCGAAGAAAGGATGGAGCCGGAAATTTAAATTCATATAAAAACCAAGCATCTAGAGAGAATAAGGAGTGTTCTGTTTGAATGTCCCAATGATCATTACATTGTCCGTGCTTGGACTGGCTTCAATCCTGTTCATTTCAGGGAAAGTGCGGTCAGATTTAGTAGCCGTCGGCGCATTGCTTATGCTGCTGTTGCTGGGAGTGTTGACCCCTGAAGAAGCTTTGTCCGGCTTTTCGAATTCGGTCGTCATCATGATGATCGGATTATTTGTAGTTGGAGGCGGCATTTTTCAAACCGGGCTGGCCAAGATGGCAAGTAGCAAATTGTTGCGGCTGGCAGGAACCAGCGAGACTCGCTTGCTGATTACGGTCATGCTGGTCACTTCATTTTTCGGTGCATTTGTCAGCAATACGGGGACGGTTGCCGTCATGCTTCCAATATTGGTCAGCTTGGCATTGAGCGCTAAGGTGAATCCTTCGAGGCTGCTGATGCCGCTCGCATTCGCCAGCAGTTTAGGCGGTATGCTGACTTTGATCGGAACTCCTCCGAACTTAGTCGTGAGGGATACGCTTCTCGGAGCCGGTTATGAGGGAGTTTCTTTTTTCGCTTTCACGCCGGTTGGACTCATTTGTGTGGTTGTCGGATTGATTTCTATGCTTTTTTTGCGCAAATATTTGCCCGCGAATGAGCAAAACAGCGACGATGAGAAGGAAAAGTCGTCTCTGCAAAAGTTAGCAAAGCAGTATCAGCTTGCGCAAAATTTGTATCGCGTGCAAGTGAAGCCGGCTTCGCCGATTTGTGAGAAGACATTGGATGAACTGGACATCTCGTCTAAGTATGACATCAATATTTTAGAGATCCGTCGAAAAACTTCGGTCAAAAATCAGTTTTTCAAAACGATCGATCAAGAAGTTGCCGGATCGAAAACCGTCATCCAAGCAGGAGATATTTTATATGTGCATGGCTCGTATGAACGTGCAAAAGCATTCGCGCAAGATTATCGTTTAACGATGCTTGACCATCATGCACAGGAGATGCAATCGGCAGATAATCGATACGTTACAGGGGAGATTGGCATCGCGGAAGCGCTGCTCACTCCTTCTTCGGTGCTGCTCAACCGATTAGTAAAAGAAACGGGCTTCCGTGAAAAATTTAACATCAATATCATCGGCATCAAACGGAAAGACAAATACATTTTGCATCATCTCAAAGATGGAAAACTGCAGTTTGGAGATGCGATCTTAGTGCAGGGAAGATGGAAAGATATTGCTTTGTTAGCCAACGAGCGCGATGACATCGTTGTTGTGGGACAGCCGTATGAAGAATCTCGCAAAGTAACGTTAGACCACAAAGCGCCGATTGCTGCCGGGATTATGCTGCTGATGATTGTGCTCATGGTGACAGAATGGATTCCCGCTGCAGCATCCGTCATGTTAGCTGCTTTATTGATGGTCATATTTGGATGCGTGCGTTCCATGGAAGACGCCTATCGAACGATTAATTGGGAAAGCATCGTGCTGATCGCCGCCATGATTCCGATGTCTGCAGCGATTGAAAAAACGGGAGCAGCATCGCTGTTGTCTGACGGACTTGTGCAAATGTTGGGCAGTTACGGACCGATCGCGCTTCTGGCAGGCATCTATTTGGCAACGTCCGTGCTGACTTTATTTATCAGCAATACTGCCTGTGCGGTGCTGCTGGCGCCGATTGCGTTAAACGCATCGATGCAGTTGGGCGTAAGCCCTGTTCCATTTTTAATCGCTGTTGCAGTGGCGGCCAGCATGTGTTTTGCTTCGCCGTTTTCGACCCCTCCGAATGCACTCGTCATGTCTGCAGGAGGATATAAATTCACTCATTACTTAAAAGTGGGACTGCCTTTGCAGATCGTGATCGGCGTCATTATGGTTGCCGCTCTGCCGCTGCTGTTTCCATTTTGAAGACAAATCGTCCTGTTCAGAATCGGGCTTCATG
>CALKAN010000447.1 GCA_937983035.1 uncultured Paenibacillaceae bacterium
TTAAATCAAGAATCGGTTCATCATCAGCAATGCCGACGCTGACCGATGCCAAAAAGTCATTGACTGGAAAAACAGGAAACTTATCTGCCATCTTAGCCGCCGCAATCGTCAGCGCAACAAACGCTCCGGTAACCGAAGTCGTTCTCGTGCCGCCATCAGCTTGAAGCACATCGCAATCGAGCGTAATGGTCCGTTCTCCCAATGCTTTAAAATCGATGACAGACCGCAGCGCCCTGCCGATCAGCCGCTGAATCTCCATCGTGCGGCCCCCTAATTTGCCTCTGGCGGATTCTCTTACGTTTCTGGATTGGGTGGCGCGAGGGAGCATCGAATATTCCGCAGTTACCCAGCCTTTGCCTTGGCCTTTCAAAAATGGAGGGACCCGATCTTCAACAGTAGCCGTGCAAAGCACTTTCGTGTCCCCCATTTCGATCAGCACAGATCCTTCCGCATATTTATTCACATCCACTGTCATCTTCACTGGTCTTAATTCATTATTGCTTCTGCCGTCTGTCCTCAATCGTTCTCCTCCTACCGTTCACTGCTAATGTGCAAACATTATTTTACTTCACAAATAAAAAGTTTCAAAGCCATTGTACCAAACTGACAAAAACAAGAAAAGCTCCCGTGCGGAGCTTTACTTCGATCGCAAAATTTTACATGCTGATTTCATTGACATGGACAGGTCTGGTTACCGGCTGATCATAAGATTTGCCTTCCACTAAAATTTGCACCTGCGTATCTGCCGGCAAATGATCCGTCAATGAAAGCACGACGGTTTGAACAGCTTCCATCGGTGCTGCGTCATTCGTGCCCGTAAACTCTTTGCTGAAATTAATCGTCACCAGCCCTTCTTTCTCTTCCAAGCTCAGCACTTCCACATGCTCGTCGATGACCGGCATCAGTCCTGTCATCGCGGAAGGACCTTTAATGAGCTGTTCCAATAATGCCATCGTTTTGTTGTCCGATCTTTCAACCAGGCGCGTGACCGGAACATAATACGGCTGCTGGCTGCTCGTGCGGTTCAAATAATATACCGTTACAGGCATGGATGCCGTAGGCCGAGCCGTTCCTAAACTTTCCAGATTGATGCCCATGGAACGAGTCAACGGAACATCCAGCGGCGTGCCGTTCGCAGGCATCTCCGTCAAAGATCTGCCTTCGACGCGAATAACGACTTGATCAATCGTTGGAAATCCGGTCAAAGCCCATGTGACAGCTTCCAGGATGCGCCGCTCATCAGCAGGGTCATATTCCAGAAATTGTTTAGAAAAGTCAACCGTGGCTAATCCTTTGTTAATGTCCATGCCCAGCACTTCCGTTCCTTGCGGAAGCAAGCCTGTAAATCCTGCCGGCAGTTGAGCTTCGCCCGGACCGCCTTGCGTCATGTAATGCAGCATTTCTTTCGCCGGCGATTCCGTATCCGGAAAACTCATCTTCACAGGCACAACGTAACCGTTAGGATCTTTAAAATACATCGACAACGATATGCTCGGTCCGGCGGCAGCCGTCTGAATGATCTCTTCCCAAACGCTCTTGTCCATCGATTCGACCGCGATGTCTTCCGGGGGTTCGATCGCCGGCTGCAGTGCCTCTTTGCCTCCGAAAAGGGAACAACCGGTTGAAATGAGGAGCGCCAGCAAAACGATGGTCAACCAATGAATCCGGTTGTATAAACGCATACTCTTACCTCCTTGTCAGTTTTGTACTAATATGTATACGAGCCCTGACATATTTTATAACTACTTTTTACTGTTTTGGATACACTACAAAAAGTGAGGTGGACTACAAATGACGATGGAATACAGTGCATCAACCAATATGACGGAATACACGATCACATGGCTGGAAAAAAGAGGCGTGAGCATTCGAGACATCTCCGATTTGGTCATGTTTTTGCAGAAAGATTATTTTGAACATTTGACGATCGAAGAATGCGAATATCATGTGCGCAAAGTGCTGAGCAAACGCGAAGTGCAAAACGCAGTATTGACAGGCATTCAGCTTGACATGCTGGCAGAGGAAGGAAAAGCGATCGAACCGCTTCAGCAGATGATTGAGTCTGACGAGGGGCTGTACGGCTGTGACGAAGCGCTCGCATTTTCAATCGTTAATGTGTATGGCAGCATCGGGATGACGAACTTCGGTTACGTTGACAAACTGAAGCCAGGCATTTTGAAACATTTGAACGATCACTCAAAAGGACATTTGCATACGTTCTTGGACGATATCGTAGGAGCAATCGCTGCTTCGGCCAGCAGCCGGTTGGCCCATTCCGTCAACGAAGAAGAAGAAGATTAAAAAAAAGCTAAAAACCTTCTTTTTGAATCAAAAAGAAGGTTCTTGCAATAAGAATTAAATTTGCAATTCTTCCAGTCTAATGAGCTCCACAACCGCTTGTGACCTTCCTTTTACGTTTAATTTTTGCATCACATTCGATATATGGTTGCGGACAGTCTTTTCACTGATGAATAATTGAGCTGCGATTTCTTTGGTCGTTTTGTCCTGCACTAATAGCTCAAACACTTCCCGTTCCCGATTCGTTAATATGAATTTACTTTTTCGGTTGCCACCCTTCAAAATGCCACCCCTCCTTGTTTGGGCCAGATATTTACAAGGTGTAGGGATACAGTCAAATATAGTTTATGAAGGGTGGCTGGAAGTGGTGCGGTTGAACGACAAAATGGGCTGTTCGCCGATTATCTGTTCATTGAGCGATTTGGATTTTACGGACGGTTCATTTGATCCCGCTGCAGACCAGCATGGCTTCCTGCTTCTTGCGGGAACAACCGCTGAACCATCGTATTGAATTCTTCAATTAATCCTTCGATCGGCTCGCCTTCATCTATTTTTGAAACATAGTTTTGCACCCTGCTGAGAAAATCAGGGCTGGCCGAAACATACACATTGCGCAATTCAGGTTTTAGTGATTTCACTTTATCTCCAATTCGATTTTTCATCGCCTGCGTTAATCCATCCCGCATCATATGATATTCGCCGAATTGCAAATCTGTTCCATGTCTGGATCCTTCAGACGTTCCCTTGACAGAACTGCGATTTTGCCGGCCCAGATCCATTCCCAATTGTCCTTTTCTTCCATAATCTTCATCCTCGTCAATGATGACTGCTACATAAGCATTGCGGTCAGTCAGCAATACATAGGCGCTCTCCACTCCGTTGATCGCCGCGACTTGTTCCGCAATTTCTTGACTCGACTCTAATCTTGAATTGTTATGATCTCCATTTGCCAAATTAGAGCCGCGATTCATCGCTCGATCTTGGAAGCGGTCATTGCGGAATTGACCGAGCGTGTCCCCGCCTGTGCGCGCTCTGTTCATCCCAACGCTGCCGTCATTGTTGTCTTGTCCTGTTGTCCCATTATTCGCATTGCAAGCTGCTAAAACGGAAAAAGCCATGAAAATGCTGATCAATGCGGCCCAATATTTCATCTGCTTCATGCATGCAAACTCCTTTCTTTATTTTATTTCAAATTTCGATTATTAGCTTGTTCCCCGGACAAACATTTATGCTTGCGCTTTTTTGGAAATCGAAATCTTTTAAATGTTTTGGTTTGTTATACCTTCCGCCGTTCCTTGAAAATTCATAGAATAATATAATTCAAACGATTTGGGAGTGATGATCATGACGAATCACAAGCCGCTGCCGCCGTTTCTATTAAATTCCGTTCCAAAAAGCGGCACTCACCTCATGACGCAAATTTTGCTTGGCATTCCTCATTTGAGCTTTTCTCTTAAACTTCAAAACTATGCTTCTCACTTGGATGAATCATTTTTAAAAAAATTAAATCCTGACCAATTTGCCAGAGGCCACATTTTCTATGAAAAATCTCAAGAAGCGCTGCTTCGAACATTCAATATGAAACAAATTTTCGTATACCGAGATCCGCGGGATATCATCGTGTCGCTGGCGTATTATGTAGATAAAGTCCGAGACAAAGATCTTTATCCGATTTTGGGCGGACGGCCAAAAAAAGAACAATATTTGATCGCCATACTCGGCGTAAACAACAAAAACTTCAAATACAACAACATTGCACAAAGAGTCAACAGGTACACGGGATGGATCGGAAAGAAAAATGTGCTCTCCGTTAAATACGAAGATTTGGTCTATTCAAAACAATCGTTTTCTGCTGCAGCCCAGTCAATCGTAAACTTTTTATATCGAGAGTCAGAGCCGCCGAAGCCGAAGCATGAAATCATTGAATCCATGCATCGGAGCATTAATCCCGATAAATCTCCAACGTTTCGAAGAGGCAAAATCGGGGATTGGCGGCATGAATTTGACAACGAAGTAAAAGAAGCGTTCAAGCTCGTTGGAGGAGATCTTCTCATTCAATTAGGCTATGAAACGGATAAAAATTGGTAGGAGGGACAGCCATGCAAAAAGGGATTGCTTTATGGTTTACGGGTCTTTCAGGCGCCGGCAAAACTACGATCAGCCGCATCGTCGAAAAAAAATTGAAAACACTCGGCTTTCGCGTTCAGTCGCTGGACGGCGATGAAGTTCGCCGACACCTTGCCTTCGATCTCGGATTCAGCTATGAAGATCGAATGACGAATATTCGCAGGGCCGCATTCGTGGCAAAATTGCTGACCGAACATCAAATCATCGTGCTGGCTTCATTTATTACTCCTTACCAAGAAATGCGCGACTATTGCCGCAAACAAATCGGTTCCTACGCAGAAATATACGTCAAATGCTCGCTCGAAGAATGCATTCGCCGAGATGTTAAAGGCTTGTACAAGCAAGCGCTGGCCGGAAAAATTAAACATTTTACCGGAATTTCTGATCCATTTGAAGAACCGAAGCATCCAGATCTGATATTGCATTCTGATCAAACTGAACCAGAGGACTGCGCGGATGAAGTGATCCATTTTTTGAAAAAACATCAATATATTCAATATTAATGGGGAGATTGATTGGTTCCGCCGTTCAATGGTTGTCATATTGTGATCATATAAACGAAATTCCATCTAAATAAACAATCAGGTGCGTCTTAGCGATGATGGATTTCATTGAATGGAAAGGAAGCTGCCATGAAAATTTTGTCCGTTTTTTATATTCCCAGCGGAGGCGTTGAAACGCTCGTCCGTCAGCGAAGCAAATCATTAAAAAGCAAAGGAATCGTCAGTCACTTTCTTTACTATCGGCCCGGTGCAGGCACCCAAAACAGCGAAGATCCCACTTTCGTTTCCAATCATAATCCTTCCATCAAAAGATTAATTCAGCGTGAACAATACGATGTCATCATTGTCAATTCAGACTTTACTTTTTTGCCGAGAGCAAGAAATTTAGGATTTCAGGGAAAACTGATCTATGAAGTGCAAGGACTCGGATCTTTCCGCCAAGCAGAAGCAACGTTAAGCGCTGCAAAACCGTATGTGGACGCATATGTTGATGCCGTTCTCATGCCCAAAACGCCGCATCTCATTGAACTCGTCCATCATTACTTCCCTTCCAAACCAACATTCAGTTTCCATAACTGTTTAGATACAAAGCAATTTGCTTATGTTCATCATCTAAGTCCGGAAAAACACTCGATTATCGGCTGGGTAGGAAGGTTGGAAGAAAACAAAAATTGGAGATTGTTTTTAGATATTTGCGCAGGGCTTGTCCGTTTCAGCCCACAGTTGAAATTTTGGATATTCACAGACGATTCTCTAAACAGCGCAGCCGAAAAAGCAGCTTTTCATCAAAAAGCGCAGCAGCTTCAGCTGCTCAATCGCATCACTGTCTACTCCAACGTGCCGCATCGCAAAATGCCCGTTTATTATTCGAGGATCGGCAATTCCGGCGGGTTTCTGCTGTCCACTTCCAACGTTGAAGGATTCGGCTATGCCATCATCGAAGCAATGGCATGCTTGTGCCCGTTTATATGTTCAGATTCCGACGGCGTAAAGAGCTTTGTGTTTCACAATAAAACCGGTAAACTTTTTCCGCGAAACAACGCGCAGCAAGCGATTCAAGAAGCGATTGCATTATTTTCAAATCCGGATTTAAAACAAAACATCCGCTTAAACGGCCAAAAATATATTCAAGATCATTTTTCGTTGGAAGCCTATGCCGAAAACTTTGCAAATATGCTGAAGGCCCTCGGTTTTACCATGCCGCAGCCATAAATGATTCGCACAAAAAAAGCTGCCGCTCGTCAGCTTCAGTGATATGCTCCTCTCAATGCAGACACCTGAAATCATCAGGACTGCTTTTGAAGGGAACATATGAAAGCTGACTGCGGCAGCTTTTTTATCTTCTATTCCCAATGGAGGTCTTTCTCATATCCGGTTTCGATCAGCAATTGACCGAGCCGCTGCTTCATGATCGTTTTCAATGGTTCATCCGCTTCCTGTCTCCATTCCCCGGAAATGCCTTTCCGAAACGTTGCCGACGTCCTTGGATTAATGTTTTTAATCGCCAGCTCGACCATTCGCTCTTTTGGCATCGGAGGCATTTCACCTTGCCATAAAAAATCTGCGATGCGATGAATGACTTGACGGCGAGACGCTTTCGACGAAATCAGATCTTCAAAACGAATTTTCAAACAATCAGAGTCTCGCAGCCAACCGTAACATGGCCCGAATTTTTTCATGAATTCAGGATATATGCCCGGAACGCCTTGAAGCAGCATCATCATGCGCGCTTTCGGCTGAAGCACCTGATGATTGAACAAAGCATGCAAAGGATGGTCCTTCCATTGCCGAGCAATATAGTAAGACAATGAAAGAACAACATCCCGCGGGTCCCGGTACAAAAAGATATGTTTGAAATGCAGTTTTTTCAATAAATCCGCATACTCGGGAAGATAGTGAACATGTCCGATGGCATATTGCCCCGGCTTTAAGAGCAAAAATTTGTTTCGCTCGTTTTCCTCAATCGATCGATTCCAAGCTTGATTGTATTTAAAAATTTTATGATCCCATTTGTCCATTTCATGATTGGCTCCAGGAATGCCGTTTACGATTTGCTGCAGCAAATGGGTTCCGCTCTTCGGGACAGAACTGACAAAAAAAGGCGCCAGTTTCAAAGTTGCATCCCGCTTCATCTGCGCACGCCCTTTCCAACCATGAGAAACGATGCGAAACTGTGACCTGCTTCATCGAAAAACACCTTGAAATGTTTATGCGGAAAACTCTGCAGCTCTTTTAAATGCCACGTGCTCAAATGAGCTTCATGCGCGTTGCCGTGCTGCGGACCTTGTTCCCAGCCGCTCCCGATCGGAATGTTCAGCATGACGTAGTTCGATTTATTCAAACACAAATTCAAAAATTCGATCGCTTTTGTCTTCTCAAAATGTTCCAGCACATCGCCCAATATGATCAGATCATACGTCCTGTTCATTTTTTTCAACACGGCATGCGCATCGCCGACGATGATGCGATCGTAAAAATAGTCATGGTACGGTCTCAAATAATTTTGAAAAATCTCGATGCCGTCGATTCTCGTTTTCCAATCGTTTTTATCATAATCCCCTCTGCATACATCCAAAAACTCTCTGCAAAGCACTCCCCATCTTCCATAACCGACCCCTACGTCCAAAATGGATGAAGGCCATACTTCCCGAATTTTTT
>CALKAN010000448.1 GCA_937983035.1 uncultured Paenibacillaceae bacterium
TTCGGATCTTCTGCTTTGGCAAACAGCGACAACATCAAATCTTTGACTGTCATGCCTAGCACGAGAACCATGCCGTAATCCCGATAGTACGGCAAAAACATGTCTTTCCCGACATGCATGGCCATGGCAGCTGCTACTTGCGTCGTTTCCTGGCCAATCCCGGATATGTGAAAATTCACTTTGCCGGCGCGCTGAAGCAGCAGCGCCCTTTCATCGTATTTTCGCGCCAGCGTCATATATTTGTACATTTCAACTGCTTGTTCGTCGCTTAAGCCAACTTGACGGTGCGCCGGCTCGGATTGAGCGGCAACTCGATAATTCATCACGGAGAAAACCTCCTTTAAATTCATTAAAAACGAAGCACAAACTTATTACTTGGTCTTAATACTAACATCTATGCCTAACTATTATAGCAATATGTCAATAAGATTCCAATAGTTCATTTGGAGTCCGTTTCGAATCGAATTGCAGCTTGAATGATCGTTCCATCTCGAAAGCAAGGCTCTATTTGGCCGATTCATCCGGCTTTGAGATCATCATCGAAGCTGCCGCCATCGCTTCAAACAAAGCCTCGGACAACGATGGATGCGGGTGAACGGCTTGAGAAACTTCCCACGGCGTTGCGTCCAAAATTTGCGCCAGCGTTGCTTCTGAGATCATCTCCGTCACCTTCTCGCCGATCATGTGCACACCGAGAATATCTTGCGAAGCTTCGTCCGCCACGACTTTGACAAAACCGTCCGTCTCGCCGCTGACCCACGCCTTTCCGATCGCTCGAAACGGAATGACGGCCGTCTTTGCTCGGTATCCTCGTTCTTTGGCTTGTTTCTCCGTCATCCCGACGGATGCAACCTCAGGCCGGGAATAGATGCAGCGAGGGATGAGCTCTGCACGCATCTCTGCAACCGGCAAACCTAATGCATGTTCCACCGCCGCAATGCCTTCGCGCGCGGCTGCATGAGCCAGCTGCACGCCGCCGATGACATCGCCGACGGCATATATGTGTGATTCAGCGGTTTGGAAGTATCGGTTTACTTGAATGCGGCCGTTTTCGACTTCCACATCTGTGTTTTCCAAGCCGAGCTGATCGGTGTTTGGCGTTCTTCCGACACAAACCAGCACTTGATCCGCCGCCAGCGCAATTCTTTCGCCCTTGGATTCAGCCTCGATCTGAACGGCGTGATTTTCAATTTGCATCGTATCCGGTTGAATTCGCGCGTCAGTCAACACGCGCACTCCTCTAACTTCCAACAGCCGCCTTAATTCCCTGGAAATTTGCTCATCTTCATTCGGCGCGAGCTGGGGCATCGCTTCCACGATCGTCACTTCGACGCCAAAATCGTTGAGCAAAGACGCCCACTCTATGCCGATGGCTCCGCCTCCAATGATCAGCATGGATTTCGGCAGCTTTTCCATCTGCATCGCTTGATCGCTGTTTAGTATGTATTGTCCGTCTGGTTCCAAACCGGGAATCACGGCCGGCTTTGAGCCGGAAGCAATGATTAAATATTTCGGCAGCAGCGTCATGCCTTCCTCCTCATCTGTCTCCAATGCGACTGCCCCGCTTTGCGGCGAGAAGATCGACGGTCCCATCACTCGGCCGCGGCTGAAGTATATGTCGATGCGATGGCTTCGAATCAAGTTTTCAACCGCTTGATGCAGTTGATCTACGATCGCTTGTTTCCGCTTGATAACTTTTGAAAAATCAAACGTCAGCCCTTCAACTTGCATGCCGTATTCTTCGCTGTTTTTCATCGCATGATACAATTCCGCGCTTTTTAAATAAGCTTTGCTCGGAATGCAGCCTTTGTGCAAGCATGTTCCCCCCAGTTGATCCTTCTCAACGATCGCTGCGGTCCGCCCTAATTGCGCTGCGCGCACAGCAGCCGTATATCCTCCGATGCCTCCGCCGATAATTACAAAATCATACTGTTTCGTGTTCGTGCTCATATGCTTAAACCTCCACAAATATCCCATCTGCTTTGCGATAAATGCTGTTAATGTAAAAATGACAACAGCAAACGATCATTTTTTCCAGCTTGTTCTATCTCTATTGTAACCTTACTCTTCTTCAAAAATATAGAGAAAAATGAAAAAAATCATAAACGGATATGGTTTTGCGATCGGACGTGGTGAAAGATTGACCCAATTAAGGTAAAATAGAGGAAGTCTAAGAAAAAATAAAGTTAGGAAGTGCCTCAAACGATGAAACTGATCATTCAACGCATCATCGCCATCATATTGTTAGTCGTTCCCGGCATCCTTGCCGCATACGGAATCATTGCCATTCGAGACGTCATCTTCGATTATATCGCACAAAGCGGGGAAGCTGCGCAAGCAGGAGAAGCGGTCACCGCTTCATTCCAGTGGCTGAAACTGCTTTGGGGCATCTTATGTTTCGCCATTGGGGCCGGATTTATTGGGGGATGGATCTACTTCCGGGACAAAAAGCGAAATTATGTCGCACCCCGTTTTCGCAAAAAACCGTCCAAATAATTCGACCGCTGGGTCATACCCGGCCCCAGCGGTCGATTCCTCTCAGCCATTGAATCTTTTCAATCGCTTCAGTCAGGGAGCGGTGTTCTGCATACCAGTGAAGCAAAATAAGCAAGAAAAGCAGCATCAGCTGAAACCAGACGGGGGCCGCCGCTGCCGCGCCGCAGCCCAGAGCGAAGCCGAGCAGATTGGCGCCGGCATCGCCGAGCATGCCTTGAGCCTTCACATCAAGCGAAAACAAAAACGCGGTCCCGATCATAAACGGCAGCAAAATCATCCACAACATCAGCGGTTTCCCGCTGCCTGGAACGCAAGCCGCGGCCAGGAGCACTGCCGCAAGCAGCCAAAATCCTTTCATCGCTCTTCCGGGCCTTACATCCAGCAAATTCATAAAATTCGACGACAATGAAATTAACAACATATGCACGACCATCATCCACCACGAAGCATGCAAAAACAAAGAAGCACCGATCGCAGCAAGACCGATGCCCGCAGCCTTCAAAAATCCTGTCGTCCACGTTCCATCGATGAGCCATGCTTTGACATGCCCGGTCAACCCTTTTGGCTCAGACCATCCGATCGTATCATCCAACCATCCTAACATGAAAACGATGCTGTAACCTAGCAGCAAATACAGAAACAGTTCCCTTAGGTCAGCTCCCCAGCCAAACGCATGCAGCCAAGCTTGCTGCAACAAGCCGAACAACAATGCCG
Organism: uncultured Paenibacillaceae bacterium; assembly: GCA_937983035.1. Taxonomy (GTDB): domain Bacteria; phylum Bacillota; class Bacilli; order Paenibacillales; family CALAME01; genus CALKAN01. The sequence continues at coordinate 3,211 of CALKAN010000448.1, forward strand.
TCATCCATAAATAAAGCCCGAATCCAACAGGGATCGGCTGCCCTTTATAATTCGGCTTCAACAGCTGGTGATCATATAAAAATTGACGCACCTTTTGCCGCAGCCAATACGCCGTCACGGCATATATGATGACGAGCATGAGCATGATTACGGGCATGAAGGCTCCCGCCATTTCTTATATAGTGTGCCGGCCACGGCTGCCATTTGCTTGCCTCTGTGATAAAAGCCTCGCAAATCTCTCCCGGTTTCGCGATGTTGAAAAGGGACAGGCATCTCCATAATTCGATAGCCTTTCCGCACCGTATCAATCGTTAAACCGACCTCTACGCCAAACCCTCGCCCGGGACAGCCGATCTGTTCCATAATTTCACGGCGAAGCGCCCGCTGCCCGGACAACGGTGAAACCGCATGATATCCGCTCAACTTATGAATTCCGTATTTGGCCAGACGCTTGACCAAGCCAAATCCCGCTTTCTTGTTCGAAGGCGGAAGAACGGCGATGGTCATATCCGCCTTCCCTTCGGCAACCGGCTGAACTAGCCGAAAAGCATACACGGCGGTATCTTTCAAATCTGCATCCAAAAAGACGAGAATGTCGCCTTTCGCTTGCGCAGATCCGGCTGCCAGCGCCGCGCCTTTGCCTTTATTGTACGCATGCCGAATGATAATATCTGCATATAAAGAAGCAATTTCGTATGTTTCGTCCCAACTGCCGTCATCAACGACGATAATTTCTAAACCGCTGATGCATCCAGGAAATCGATGAACCGGAACGCTCCTTAAACTTTGCAGCGTTTGATCGATTTGTCCTGCTTCATTCCACGCCGGAATAATGATAGAAACGGATGGCTTCATGGGCATGTTCCTCCGATAATTGATTGATAAAATGCATAAATGCTTGTATGGACGGCGGCTGATCGAAAGCATGAACATGATCGTCAATATGAATGACACGCAACCCGCTGCTCGCTTTGCTCCAACGATTTGCTGAGACGGCCAATTGATCCCATATTTTGTCATCTGCTACGATAATAAAGTCGGGACATTGACTCTCACTGCACATTTCTTCATATGACAAAGGCAAGGCTGAGGGGGCTTTGCGCCAAGACGCACCGGCGGCTTCCAACATGAAAGGCAGCGTTTCCACTTCTTTTCCATTTCCGATCCAAACAACTTCTTTTCCTTTTAACGCTGGATATTGACGCTGATGCATTTCGGTAAATGCACGGATCAAACGTTTATTCAATACATTTTGCTCAGCCTCTTCCTTGTACTTGTCCATCAGCATGGCCACGACTTTATCCTCTGCCTGCACGCTCCAATGTTGTCCCATGGTGCCCCCAATTAACAGACCGATGCCCAGAGCAAGAAAGATCGACACGAGTGTGGCAATATAATATTTGCTGGTGATCATCGCGCGTCAACCCCTAATGTATTGAGATACGCCAATCAAAACAGCGTCAATTTCAAATAAATCCAAATCGTATGAACCATATGTCTGAATCCGGGATGAATCAGTGACAACACCGCGAGCGGAAATATCGCTGCTGCCGGCACGTATATCAGGCGATTCCATTGAAACCCGCGCTGATACAATTTGCTGATTCCTTTCGCGTCGACAAGTTTTGGCCCCAGCTTCATGCGCACGAGCAGCGTGCTCCCCATTCCTCGGCGCCCTTTCTCCAGAAAATCAATCATATGCGTATGCGTGCCGACGGCAACGATCAACTCAGCATTGCTTTCATAAGCGAGAAGCATGGCCAGATCTTCGCTTGTGCCCGCTGCTGGAACGGTGCAGGCAGCAAGGCCGAGTGATTCCACCCGCTTCAAACCGGGCGCTTCGCCGTTAAGAAATGCATGAACGACAATTTCAGCGCCGCATGTCAAAGCTTCATCTGAAACACTGTCCATGTCCCCGACGATCAAGGAAGGCTTGTAATTGAATTCCAACAGAGCATCCGCGCCGCCGTCGACGCCGATTAAAACAGGCTGAAAATATTCAATGTAAGGTTTTAGTGCTTCTAAATCTTCCTTGTAGCCGCTGCCTCTGACGACAATAACGACATGACGCCCTTCCATCGGCACGTTCAAGTTCGGGATTTGAAGCGGTCGTAAAATTTCATGTTTTTCTTTTTCGGCATAATGCAGCGTATTGTCAATAAAACGGCTTAATTGAAACGGCAAATTTCGTTTCGATTCGTTGGCAGTCTGCTGCCAGTCATCGATCGTAAAAGGTTCGCACGGGATCGGAGGGTGCCCTGATGCATAGATCGCATGTTCTCTAATTTCGACGAAGGAACAGTTTGGGATGCATTCGAACTTGTCATTGGATATTTGGTACAGAGGAATCCCTGCCTGCAGCAGAAGCAGCGGACCTCTGTTAGGATACTTTCCGCTCATGAACGGTTCAGCATTAATGACCGCTTTTGCTTTCTTTTCCATTAAGCTGACCGCTGCCATTTCATCCAGATCTCGATGACGAAGAAGAAAAATTTGCTTGATCGGCGCATTCAACAGCAGCTCTTTCGTGCTGTCTCCTTTCATCAAGCGGCCGCAAATTTCGTTTTTTCGCGCATTCCGTTGATAATAAACCACCATTCGCATCCCCTAGAACCTTTTTGATTTATTATGAAACTTTTTCACATAAGATATGCAGCAATCTGTAAAGCAGAGGATGATGACACAAACGATGCGTTAGGCAATTAGTCCTTTAAATGGACGATCAACCGCAGTTGATTAGGAATCGATGACTAAAAATTCCAAAAAAAATTTTCGACAGAAGGAATTCCATTTTATGTGTCGAATTTCAGTTATGCAGTGAAAAACGCTTCGCGCACATTTAGTTAAGGAGGATATATTGTGCAAAAAATTGATGTTTTATTAGCGGATGATAACAGGGAATTCACGACGCTCTTATCAGAATTCATATCTGAACAGGACGATATGAATGTTTGCGGCATTGCTTACAACGGTGAAGAAGTCATTGAATATTTAGAAGATGGAAAAAGGCCGGATATTCTTATCTTGGATATTATCATGCCTCATTTGGACGGTTTAGGCGTGTTGGAGCGGTTAAAAGACATGAAGCTGGAGCCGAATCCAAAGATCATTATGTTAACCGCATTCGGACAGGAAAACATCACCCAAAAAGCGGTGCAGCTCGGTGCATCGTATTATATTTTAAAACCGTTTGACCTGGAAGTTCTTACGAATCGCATCCGGCAATTAGTCACAAACATCAATTTAACATCAAATGCAAACAACAAGAACAACACAACATCCGCATCATCCAAAGTTAAAAATTTAGACGCCAGCATCACAAATATTATCCACGAGATCGGTGTGCCTGCACATATTAAAGGCTACCAATATTTACGGGAAGCGATTACGATGGTATACAGCAACATTGAAATTCTTGGCGCGATTACGAAAACGCTTTATCCTGCCATAGCTGAAAAATACAAAACAACGCCGAGCCGCGTCGAAAGAGCGATCCGGCATGCGATCGAAGTGGCTTGGACGCGAGGCAATATCGACAGCATCAGCCATCTGTTCGGCTATACGATCAATATCAGCAAAGCTAAGCCGACAAACAGCGAGTTCATTGCGATGGTGGCGGATAAATTACGAATCGAGCATAAAGTCAGCTGACGGCCCATGCCCGTCTATCATTCGCTTGCAAAGGAGCAGCCGTCTTGACCCGTGCATGGCAATTGCTCGGCAAGAATGGCTGCTTCAAATAAAAAACCCGAAGCTTAAATTCGCTTCAGGCTGCTTTGCCGGATTGAGGCTCTGACTTTAACATGATCCCTGCATCTTGCAACATCCATTCAATGAAGCAACCGTAGCCCGAAGCAGGATCATTGACAAAGACGTGAGTCACAGCACCGACAATTTTATCATCTTGTATGATGGGACTTCCGCTCATGCCTTGGACGATGCCGCCCGTTTTTTTGAGCAGTTCCTTGTCTGTTATTTTAATGACCATTCCTTTCGTTTCTGGATATTTCTGCTGAGATACGTGGGTAATTTCAATATCAAATTTTTCAACCTTTTGTCCCTCGACGACGGTCATGATTTGTGCCGGACCTACTTTTACTTCTTCAGAAAAAGCGACCTGCATCGGTTCATTGATCAGTCCGTGCTCAGGATGTTCATGCATGCTGCCAAAAATGCCGAAAGCCGTATTCTTTTCGATGTTGCCCAATATTTTTCCGTGGTGGAAGAAATGTGCTCTTTTTTCTCCGGGGATGCCATTCTGACCTTTATTGATGGAAGTCACGTTGGAGTGTACAATTTCTCCTTCCAAAACTTCGATTGGGGTTCCGGTATCCGTATCAGAAATCACATGTCCCAATGCGCCGAATTTGCCGTGGTCAGGGGAGTAAAACGTCAATGTTCCGACACCAGCCGCAGAATCTCGAATATAAATGCCTAATCTGTAAGTTTGATCGGTTTTGTCATATGCAGGGGTGATTTCTTTGTGCAATGTTTTCCCTTTGCGGGTTAATGTCACCTTGATGGATCGCTTGGCTTCGCCTGCCTTTTTCACAATATCAGGCACTTGTTTGACTTCTCTCACTTCAATTCCATCCATATGAGTGATGAGATCGCCGGCTTGAATATCCGCTTTTTCGCTCGGCGAAACTTTTTCGCCGTTCTCGGCCGCAACTAAATGATGACCGACAACTAAAATGCCTTTTGATTTTAATTTCACGCCGATCGTTTGGCCGCCAGGAATTAATCGCAAATCAGGAACAACATTCACTTTAATTTTCTTCAGCGGAATTTTGCCAAACAGTTTCAGCTGCATTTCTGTCCATCCTGCATTTTCGGATTGCAATGAAATCGGTTCTTGCAAGTCAACTTGAAATGCTTTGGAATGATTGCCGTTTACCTTGACAATGTCCGGATTATGCACTGAAACTTGCGCATGCACTGGAATAGTTAATGATAATTGCTTTTGCTCACCTGGGAAAAACCGCATTTCTTCAGGCAGTGATGCATATTGTTGGAAAGGGGTACTTAAGGTACACATCCAAACGAAGAAGACGAGCGTTAACCCAATGCATTTTCTCCAAAACAAATCGTTCAGCTCCTTTTCTTCATTCGCTGGACGACCTCGCGCTTGGTCGCCGCTTGCGTACCTTTAAGTTAACCTGGGCATGGCGGTTTTATTACTGTAAATGATTCCTCTTTTCCTTTTTATATTCGGCCATGTCAAGCATTTCTTTGGCATGATGTTCCGTCGTTTCGGTAACTTCTGCCCCGCCGAGCATGCGTGCCAATTCCAGCACTCTGTTCCTTCCGTCCAAGAGCTCGACGACAGTATGCGTCCGATTTTGCTTCGTCTCCTTGCGAATTTCAAAATGAATGTCTGCCATGCTCGCCACTTGGGGCAAATGCGTGATGGAAAACACTTGACAATGACGGGCCAGATTGGACAGTTTCTCTGCGATCGCCTGCGCTGCCCTTCCGCTCACGCCTGTGTCCACCTCATCAAATACAAGCACGGGAATGCGGTCAATGCGCGCAAATATCGATTTAAGCGCCAGCATAATCCGTGAAAGCTCCCCGCCGGAAGCAATCTTGTGCAAAGGCCGAAGCGGTTCGCCGGGATTCGCGGAAATGAGAAATTCAGCTTTATCGCATCCGTTGATGGACAAGCGGTTAAAATCAGTGTCGATTTGAACTTGAAACCGCGCTTGTTTCATTTCCAAATCTGCCAGCTCTGCTTCAATTTGTTCGGCCAATCGTTTGGATGCTTCTTGTCTTAATGATGATAAAACTTTGGCGCGATCGGTTAATTCGGCGCGCAATTGTTCGGTTTGCCGTTCAAGCGCCTCAATGTTTTCCTCTTTATTGTCCAGCAGATCCAATTCCTTCTTGATGTTTTCGGCATATGTTAAAATTTCTTCGATCGTTTGTCCATATTTTCGTTTCAATTGATTCAGCAAGTCCAAGCGCATCTCTATTTCTTGCAAACGCTCCGGATTAAACTCAATCTCATCCCGGTAACCTCGCAGTTCATGCGCTGCATCTTCCAACTGATAATATGCGCTTTGGATTCGATCGGCAATCGGCTGCAGCCGGGAAGGGTCGTAAGCGGCAGCCTCTGACATGCGTTTCATTGCATCTCCGATCAAATCGAGGGCATGCTGATTTATTTTTTCATACGATTCAGACACGGACTCAAACAATTTCTCTGCATTAGAAAGTTTTCTCTTTTCTTGCTCTAATAATTCATCTTCAGATAAATTTAATGAAGCTTCTTCAATCTCTTGCAGCTGGAACTTGTACAAATCAAGCAATTGCAATGTTTCTTGCCCTGATTTTCTCAGTTCTTGCAATTGCCGGCTCACTTGTTCATATTGTTGGTACAACTGGCGATATTGCCCCAACAATGGCTGAATATCGTCCCCTGCATAGAGATCCAGCCATTCCAAATGCCGCTCCGTGCGCAGCAGAGATTGATGTTCATGCTGTCCATGTATGTTGACAAGATGTTCTCCAATCGCTTTAAGCAAAGATAAATTCGCTAACCTTCCATTTATGCGCGAACTGCTCTTGCCTTGAGCCGTAATTTCTCTGCGCAAAAGCAGCTGATTGTCATCGCTTGCTTCATAGCCGAACTGTCTCAACACATCCCATACCGGATGATCATCGTGCAATTCGAACACACATTCAATTTCTGCTTTTTCTGCTCCGTGCCTGACAAGCTCTGCGGAGCCTCTTCCGCCGATAATTAAGCTTAACGCGTCGATGATCATCGATTTTCCCGCGCCCGTTTCTCCCGTCAACACGTGAAACCCTTTTGAAAATTGCACATGCACGGATTCGATGACAGCTAAATTGCGTATGGAACATTCTTGCAGCATTTCTTGTCCCCCTAATTCGAAAAATCCCATCTCATAAATACGATAATATCTTATCGACAATCTCTTTGCCTTGTTTGCCGCTTCGGCAAATCATTAATATCGTATCATCACCGCAAATGGTGCCCATGAGCTGCTCCCATTCCATATTGTCGATCAATGCGCCGATCGCATTGGCTGTTCCAGGCAAACATTTCATGACGACAAGATTGTCAGCCGCATCGATATGAACAAAATTGTCTTCTAATATTCGTTTTAACTTGTCATCGGAATTCATCCGTTGTTCTGCAGGCAATGAATACTTGTATCTGCCGTCTTGCAGCGGCACTTTGATCAGCTGCAGCTCTCGGATATCCCTGGACACGGTCGCCTGCGTCACTTCAAAATTTTCCTGACGCAATGATTGCACCAAATCTTCCTGCGTTTCAATTTCGTATTTGGAAATGAGTTCAATAATTTTTCGATGGCGCTGAGCCTTCATGATGTTCCTCCTAATCAGCAAAATCAAACTCAATTTTATGAATCATCTGTTGTTTCGGATCTAAGTAAATGACTCCGGAAATTTGTTCATGCAGCAGAGCAAGCGCGAGAAATTGATCGCGGATGCCGCTGCCGCTCCATTTGATTTGATCGCGGTCTTTCGCTATTTTCACGACATAGACGTCATCATCTTGCCTGACGACATAGTCTAAATAAATGCGCGTATTTAACTTCTGATTATTGTAATTCACTTTGATTGGAATCCTCACTTTGCCGGAAAGCACTTCATAGTTGTTCTGTTCCAACAAACGTATGTTTGGTCCGTTTCCCGGCGGAGCCGATTGCAGCAAAAACTTCAAACTGGAAGGCGGCTTGTCCAGCCATCTCGATATGCCCCAGCCGATCCACGCGGCAACGGCAACGAGCAACAGCAGCAATACCCAAGCATCTGTACTGTACTGCATGCGATCACCTCTTTATCAAAATATTCGAGATGGACAGGCAAATTCCTTCCGAACAAAAATAAGGGTACCGGTTCACTGCATACCAATACCCTTCTGTTATGTTTCATCATTGTAAATTGCGATGCGCTTGTTCCACCGTCTGCCTGATTGTGCTTTCGTCCACCCGTTCTTCGGAATGAGACGTTTCCAGGCCAAAAGCGAACAAACCTAAAAATTCAATGTTCCCTTCTCCTCCCTTAATCGGAGAATAAGTGAGCCCTTCGCACGACCATCCTTGTTCCTTTGTAAAAGACAGCACTTGAAGCAGCACATCGACATGGATGTTTTGATCCTTTACGATTCCCGATTTCCCTACATTTTCAGGACCTGTTTCAAACTGCGGCTTAATTAATGCTGCTGCTTTGCCGCCGCCATATGTTTGGAAAATTTCCTTCAACGGAGGAAAAATCTTCTGAAGCGAAATAAACGAAACATCGATCGCAGCAAAATTCGGTTTCGGCCCAGTGATGTCTTCCGGTTTCATGTAGCGAAAGTTTGTCCGCTCCATCACGCAAACCCGTTCATCTTTGCGCAAAGACCAATCGAGCTGATTATAACCGACGTCGATCGCATAAACATAAGCTGCGCCATGCTGCAATGCGCAATCGGTAAATCCGCCTGTAGACGCGCCGATATCGAGCATCACCGCTCCATTCAGATCAAGATTGAAATGCTTGATGGCGTGCTCAAGCTTTAATCCGCCTCTGCCCACATAAGGATGCACCGCGCCCTTCACGCGTACCGCCGCATCTGCGGCAACTTTCATTCCGGGCTTTTCAATCCGTTCTTCATCCACAAATACGATGCCTGCCATTATGGCTGCTTTCGCTTTTTCGCGGCTGGAAAAAAAGCCTTTTTCCACTAGCAAGACATCGATTCTTTCTTTTTTCGCAGCAATCATGTCTGCTCACGCCCGTTGCTGCACCAGCGGCAGCATCGACTTCACTTCGCGGATCAAACTGTCGACCGTTAAATTGGCTTCATTGCGCTGATCTTTTGTGGAACCATGCTCAATGAACACATCCGGCACGCCCATCGGTTTCACCGGCACGCCAAAAATCCCGTGCTGCGCGTAAAATTCCATCACAGCGCTGCCCATCCCGCCTGCCACGCATCCTTCTTCCATCGTAATGATGCGAAAACCGGCGTTTGCGAGCTGAAGCAGCATCTCTTCATCCATCGGCTTAATAAAGCGGGCATTCACCACATGCAATTGAATGCCTTCTTTCATCAACCGATCCGCTGCTTCCAGCGCAATTTCTAGCATTGGCCCGATCGCCAGCACTGCGATCTGTTTCCCTTTCCGCAGAACTTCCCAAGTTCCGATCGGGATCGGTTCCATCTTCTCGTCCAACGGCACGCCGGACGCGCTGCCGCGGGGATAGCGGAAAGCGATGGGGCCGTCATTGTATTCTACGGCTGTTTTAAACATGTGACGAAGTTCATTTTCATCTTTCGGCACCATCATCACAATATTCGGCACATGTCGCATAAAGGCAATGTCATAAACGCCTTGATGCGTCTCTCCGTCTGCTCCGACCAAGCCCGCGCGGTCAATGGCAATGATGACATTCAAGTTCTGTCTGCAAATATCGTGCACATATTGGTCATAAGCTCTTTGCAGAAACGTAGAATATATAGCAAGGACTGGTTTCATCCCCTCCATCGCCAGAGCAGCGCTGAACGTTGCAGCATGCTGCTCTGCAATGCCCACATCAAACATTCGTCCGGGAAACTTTTCTGCAAATTCAAGCAAACCGGATCCGCTCGGCATCGCCGGCGTGATGGCGACAATGTCATCCCGCTCTTCGGCCAGCTCAATTAACGCATCGCCGAAAATTTTCGTATAAGAAGGCGGTTCATCCGCTGCTTTAAGGAATTTTCCGGATTCAATCTTATATGGACTGGCTCCGTGCCACGTATGAGAATCTTTCTCCGCCGGCGTATAGCCTTTCCCTTTTTTCGTGACGACGTGAACGAGCACCGGCCCGTTGATCTTCTTCGCCTCATGGAAAGCATCCATCAAAAGCTGCAGGTTATGTCCATCGATCGGACCGATGTAGTTTAATCCCAGCTCCTCGAACAAAACCCCGGATACGACCAAATATTTCAGGCTGTCTTTGAGCCTTTCCGCAGTCTTCGCCAACCTGCCGCCGATGGCGGGAATCTTCTTCAATAATTGCTGCGCTTCTTCCTTCGCTTTCAAATAATGCTTGTCCGAGCGTATCTTCGTCAAATATTTATGGATGGCTCCAACATTAGGTGCGATCGACATTTCATTGTCATTCAGAATCACAATCAGCTTGCGCTGTTCATGACCAATGTGGTTCAAAGCTTCCAATGCCATGCCGCCGGTCATCGCGCCGTCTCCGATCAGCGCCACGACTTCGTTGTCTTCTCCTTTGTGATCCCTGGCAATCGCCATGCCGATCGCAGCAGACAATGAAGTGCTGCTGTGCCCGGCTTCCCAAATGTCATGTTCGCTTTCTGAGCGCTTTATATAACCGCACAGTCCTTTGTACTGGCGAAGCGTGTCAAAACGATCTTTGCGTCCTGTCAGTATTTTATGCACATATGATTGATGACCCACATCAAAAATAAACTTATCGCGCGGACTGTCAAACATATAGTGCATCGCGATCGTCAATTCGACAACGCCCAAATTCGGTGCCAAATGACCGCCGGTTACGGACAGTTTTTCGATGAGAAATCTGCGAATTTCTTCAGCTAACTGTTCTAACTGAGCGTAATTCAGTCCTTTCAGATCAGCGGGTCCGTTAATTTTGTCTAGCAGCACGTTTATTTCCTCGCTTTCCGTTGTTGGACTTAGTCTTCTTCCTGCGAAATACTCTTATACCTAATCGGCTCTCCAAAAAAAATAACAATTCGCCGACTTTCAATATAATCGGCACGGAATAATGGATCGCGAAAGATTTTCCCAATGCTTTGCCGCCTACCGTAATGGCTGACACGAATCCTGTAAACATGACGGCGATGATCGTATGTAACAGCGTATTTTCCGCATTCATGTTCCTGACAAATTCGATCACAACGAGCGCACTGGCTGAACCGCTGATAATGCCGGAAATATCGCCGACCACGTCATTGCAAAAACTGGAAAATCGATCCGCGTTTCGGGTAATGGCAATCGCGTGCTTCGCGCCCCTTACGCGCTTTGCCGCCATCGCATGAAAAGGAGTTTCTGGAGCGGCAGCCGAAGCAATGCCGATCCTCTCGATTACGGATTGCCATTCTCAGTCTTTGCATCAGATGATAACTTTTATCTAATTCATCATCCAATCTCAAGAGTTCATGAACGACTTGTGCTTGTGTCATTTTATAATAAAAACCATAAAACTT
>CALKAN010000449.1 GCA_937983035.1 uncultured Paenibacillaceae bacterium
CGATGACCAATGTAAGAAATAAAGACAGGCCAATGACCAAGCTTAAATAAATATTATCTTGAAAAATCCACGCAGCAATGACAGCGGCCAACAAGCCGCAAACGAGTCCGATGAACAATCCGACGCCGAGTTCGCGGGCAATAAGTTTCCAGACCGTGTGCTTGGGCAGGTCTTGATTAGTCAAACCCCGGATGACGATGGCGAGTGACTGCGTTCCGGTGTTTCCAGTCATTCCAGCGATCATCGGCATGAAAAATGCCAAAGCAACGACTTGCTGAAGCGTATTTTCAAAGGTTGACAAGACCGTTCCAGAGAGAAGTCCAAGAAACAAGAGCAAGATCAGCCACGGAAGTCTTCGCATCGCAGCTGTCCATGCACCGGTGTTGAAGTCGATCGATTTGCCTGATGCGGCCAGCTTTGCATAATCATCTTCAGCTTCTTCAATCATCACGTCGATAATATCGTCAACCGTGACGATGCCCAGCAGTTTTTGCTCTTCGTCCACGACAGGGACAGCGATAAAATCATAACGCTCAAACAATTTGGCCACTTCTTCTTGCTTGGCATCTGTAGGAACAGAGATGACCCTTTTGGACATGATGTTTTCTATGCGTTCATTTGGCTCTGCCAAAATTAAATCACGATAAGATAAAACCCCGGCCAATTGTTTTTGATCATTGATGGCATACAGATAATAAATATTTTCCGCATACTCTGCAAAAGATTTAATCTTGCTTACCGCTTCGCTGACCGTAAACGATTGTTTTAACCAGACAAAACGGTTAGTCATGATGCCCCCGGCGGTTTCCGGATCGAAAGAGAGCAGTTTTTGCACATTTTCGGACTCTTCCTTGAGCATGACTTTTAAGATTTCTTGCCTCTGTTCTTCCGTAACTTCTGCCAGCATGTCGGCTAAATCGTCGTTTTCCATGCGATTCAGCACTTGCACGGCTTTTTCTGCTCCCATCAGCGTTAATACGCGGACTTGCTCATCGGTATCCAGTTCTTGCACAAGCCCGGCAGCTTGCTCCACGGTAAGCACTTTTAAGAACTCTTGATCAAGTTCTTCAGGCAAGCTGAGAAAAAAAGCTGCAATATCGTATGGGTGCAGTTCCATTAATTTTTCTTTTAACAGCTCGGTTTGATGTTGTTCCATGAGCTGCATCAGTTCTTCGTTCAGCTGTTCTTGCAGATCGATGGACAAGCAAATCACCTCCATGTTGCCAGTAAAACTGCTGCTGTCTTAAAAAACTTCAAAACAAGCATGAATCTTTGAAGAAAACTTTTTCATCAAATTGTTCTAAATGACAGCCGTGTTGATTAAGTATATCATAACCTAAGTTCAACTTGACGAATCGTTTCAAATCATTTAAAGTATGATGTAAATATTTATTTAAATATGTTGTTTGCTGACACTCTTATCAAGAGCAGGTGGAGGGACTAGCCCAATGAAACCCGGCAACCGACTTGCATGCATGGTCGCTCGGCATGCAAGCACGGTGCTAATTCTTGCAGAAACAAGCATGTTTCTGAGAGAGGTCGCTGAATCTAACGATAAGCGGACCTTTCTCAATGAAAGGTCCTTTCTTATTTTTCATTTTTTTATTTTACGCAAAAGAATGCCGCATCGCGCAGCAAAAAACATGAAAGGGAGTGGAATGCAGGATGCCGATTAAGATCCCGGATCATTTGCCTGCCAAAGAAATTTTACATCGCGAGAATGTGTTTGTCATGGACGAATCGGTTGCATTCAAGCAGGACATTCGTCCGTTGAGAATCGCCATACTGAACTTAATGCCGACAAAAGAGACGACAGAGACGCAATTGCTGCGTCTGCTCGGCAATACGCCCTTGCAGGTCGAATTCGTATTGCTTCATCCTGCAACGCATCATTCCAAGAATGCATCGCAGGAACATTTAAGGCAATTTTACAAAACGTTCAATGATGTCCGCGATGAGCGGTTTGACGGAATGATCATTACAGGGGCGCCGGTGGAAAGATTAGCATTTGAAGAAGTGAATTATTGGCGGGAACTGCAAGAAATTATGGACTGGACCCGCACGCATGTCACTTCGACGATTCATATATGCTGGGGTGCGCAAGCAGGTCTGTATCACCATTACGGCATTCCGAAATACGAGCTGGAGGAAAAATTGTTCGGCGTATTTCCTCATTATGTGACAAAGCCCAACAACAAGCTTCTCCGCGGTTTTGACGAACTGTTTATGGTGCCTCAATCCCGGCATACAGAAGTAAGGAAAGAAGATATTGAGAAGATTGCAGAATTGGAAATTTTGTCAGAATCGGATGAGGCCGGTGTTTATATCGTCGCTACTCACGATGGAAAACAAATCTTTATTACCGGTCATTCCGAGTACGATCCGGAAACATTGAAATGGGAATATGAGCGAGACATTAAAAAGGGATTGAACGTGCCGTTTCCGCGCAACTATTTCCCCAACGATGACCCTTCGTGTTTTCCTAAATCGACATGGCGGGCACACGCAAACTTGTTATTTTACAATTGGCTGAACTACTACGTTTATCAAGTGACGCCTTACGAATGGAGCTTGAAAGAGGAAGATGTTTCCACGGGTTCATCGCAGGCATGAACATTTGCTGCAGACCCGCTTGATGCAATTTTTAAATGAGATTTTTAGAACAAAACAGCCGGGCTAATCATTGTAGGAGCGATCGAAAGCTATACAGGACAGCTGGCAGCAACACGTGAAGGAGGCACAATCATATGAAGATCGAAAGCCGTCTGGCGCAAATCGGTTCAACGAAAGAACCTGGAACGGGTGCGGTCAGTTACCCTATTTATCATGCGACTGCATTTCGTCATCCGCGTCTTGGAGAAAGCACGGGATTTGATTACAGCCGAACGAAGAGTCCGACTCGTCATGTGTTGGAAGAGGCAATTGCAGATTTGGAAGGCGGAGATGCGGGATTTGCCTGCAGCTCAGGCATGGCGGCATTGCAAATTGCCCTTTCCATCTTCTCTCAAGGGGATCATTTGCTGGTCTCATTTGATTTATACGGCGGAACATATCGGCTGCTGGAGCAGGTGCTGAAGCGTTTTGGCATTCAAGCCGACTATGTGGATACGAACGATTTGGATGAATTGAATGCCAAAAAACAGCCTAACACAAAAGCGGTTTTGATTGAAACGCCGAGCAATCCGCTGATGTTGATTACCGATCTGGCCAAAGTGTGTGAATGGGCGAAAGCAAATCAATTGCTGACGATTGTAGACAACACGCTTCTTACCCCGTATTTTCAACGTCCGATTGAATTCGGAGCAGACATCGTCGTTCACAGCGCAAGCAAATATTTGGGCGGTCACAATGACGTTCTCGCAGGCTTGATCGTGACGAAAGGCGAAGCATTGTCAGAGCAAATCGCGTTCCTGCATAACTCCATCGGCGCCGTGCTTGGCCCGCAAGATTCTTGGCTGCTGATGAGGGGAATGAAAACTTTGGCGCTTCGGATGGAAAAACATCAAGAAAATGCGTTGAAAATTACGAAATATTTGCAGAGCCATCCGATGGTGGAAAAGGTGTATTATCCCGGATTGCCTGATCACCCAGGCTATGACATTCAGTGCAAACAAGCATCCGGCAACACGGGAATTTTTTCTTTCCGCATGAAGGACAAGCGAACGATTGAACCGATTTTGC
>CALKAN010000450.1 GCA_937983035.1 uncultured Paenibacillaceae bacterium
CAAAGCGGCTCGTATGGCTGCTTGGGGCGGCTGAAGTGATGTTCGGGTTATTATGGCTGATCTATCGAAAAAGACGCACGATATATGTGCTGCAAATGATCCTGCTTCTTCTGCTCGCGATTGCCGCGGCAGCCGCTGAACCCGGCGCATTCCTTGAGCCGTTTAACCCGATGATGTATAATTTCATCTTGCTCTGCCTGTCTGCTGCAGGATGGATCATGTGCAAAGATGTGCCGACAGCAGCAAATTGCAAAAGGAAGAGATGATTGGACATGTCGATCTATCGTGAAGTGCTGGGAGACAAATTCGAACAACTGCATCCGATGCTGCAAAAAAGATTCGGTTTTTCTGAAAATAAGCCTTTTGCTGCAAGCGGCGTAATGAAACGGGTGGCTTCAGGAAAGAAATGGCTCTATCCGATTTACTGGGCAGGGACTAAAGTGAAACTGCTGTTTCCTGAACAAGGAACAAATATCGCATTTTCGATCGTAAACACCCCGCAGATCAATGATCACGGGGAAGAAGAGATATATTGGGAACGAACGTTTTATTTTCCGAACAAAATCAGATATTTTCATGCACGAATGAGTTTGGACCGAGAAAAGAACATCGTAAAAGACTACTTGGGCGAACCGGCAGTGCTCTATTCCGATTTGGCGTTTGCTGTGACCGATGACGGCGGTTTGCGCATTTCATCGAAGCGGCAGCGCCTCGTGCTGGGCAAGCTGGAAATTCCGCTGCCTCGACTGCTGCAAGGCCAAGCTGTCGTCACCGAACGGTATGATGAGCAGCATGACGCTGTTCGCATCAAAGTTGAAGTGAAAAATCCAATTCTAGGACTGATCTTTGCTTACGAAGGAGAGTTTGCCTGTCATGCGCACGCTTAAACTGGCACTGCCGCTTCTCATCTTGTTTGCAGCATCGTTTATATTCGGACAAAATCCGGCCTATTTCCATTTGCTTACCGTTGCACAGGTCATCTACGTGCCGCTGATGATAAAGCTGGCCGCTGATGCCTCAGGCCGAACGTTCTTCTCCCATCGTTCTGCGCAATATTTGACCGGAGCAGCCGTGCTTTCTGTTTGCGCGCTGCACCTGATCCCATCATCCGGCGCTTGGAACATCACGCTGGCCGCCGTCTATCTGATCTATGCGTTTGCGCTCGCCGTATACGGCATTCGCCGTTTTCTGCGCAGAGGTTTCGTTCATTTGGAGGAAATCAGCATCGAAATCGGCTTCATGTACATCGCTGTCGGGGGACTGTGGTTCTTCGCGCACGTCGCGAATGTGGACACCGGCTTTTCACCGATCATCACTTGGCTGACCGCGATCCACTTTCACTATGCCGCCTTTTTGCTGCCGGTGTTCGTCGGCTTGTTTGGCAGGCTGCATCAATCGAGCGCATACCGCCGGGCAGCAGGAGCCGTCATCGCTGCTCCGATATTGTTGGCGCTTGGCATTGCATTTTCAACCTGGCTGGAAATCGGTTCTGTCCTCCTTTATATTGCCGGCGTTTATACGATGACGCCCCTCATGTGGAAAACGGCATTTCGCCGAAAACTGCAAAAAATATGCCTCATCATCGCATTCGTGTCATTGAGCGCTTCTTTGCTCTTGTCACTCATGTATGCCGTCGGAAATGCATGGGAGCCGCTGGCAGTATCCATCGGGTTCATGCTGCAATTTCACGGCCTGACAAACAGCGTATTATTCGCCTTGTTTGGCGTCCTTGGCTGGATGATGGATGTTCCGCCGCCGAGAGCAAACGTCAAAAGCTTTCCCTTAAGCCGCGTGCGGGGAAAGCGGGTCATTGGCGAAACGATTTTGCCCGGCATCCAAACCGCGTCAACTGAACAAACGACTGCACGTCATCATGCCGGCAGCGGCACGCGTTCGAACGACAATGGCGATGACGCAGAAATAAAAGGTTTGGTCGATGATATGCGCATCTATGAGCCGGATCTGAACTTGAATGCTTTAGCGCCTTCCATCATCGATTTCTATCAACATACGACGAGTTATCGTCTCAAAGCAGAAGTGCGCTGGAAAAGCTGGTTTAAACCGCTTGCCGCCCTGTACCGCCTGCTCAGCAAACGCGTGCAGCAAATTCATCTGCCGCTGCGCAGCACGCCGATCGAAATGACGGGAAGCATCGTGCCGATCGACGAAGCGATCGACGGCAGAGTCCGCCCGAGGGCATGGGTGCGCAAAGTGAACGATGAAACCGCATTTGTCGCACTTTATTCATGGCACCGTTCAGAAGACAACACTTATATGAACATCGCGCTGCCTTTGCCCAAATCAGCAATGATTGGCATCTTGGAACTCCGGCAGCAAGGGCGCGCATTGCAGCTTTCCAGCATTCCTGAAAAAGCAGACGGCCGATCCGATGCCGGAATCTATCTTGCATGGGGCAATGTTTTGACCGCGCTGCCGCTCCAAGAAACATTCCTCATTGAAGAAACAAGCGAAGGCAAACTTCGCGCCCATCATCGCATGTGGATATTTTCCGTTCCTTTTCTTGACATTGAGTATGAGATTTGGCATAAGAGCTTGGATCAGCCTTAAACATGGCAGATTTCCATGCTTTTAATCCGTTGAGCTCGAAAGCATAAATTCCAGCGACGTGCAGTAATTCGTATATTGAACATATTTGCCTTTCATCCAAAACAGCAGAGCCGGCCAATTCCTTTCGCTGCCTGCGCCCCGGCTCATAAACGGGCGCGCTAGCACTTCGGATTCCGAAGCTGCCAGAACGTCGGATTGCCACGAGCGGCCGCCGTCTTCCGTCCGCCAATGTTCAAGACTGAAGCCGCCTTCTGCATGCCGCGACAAATACACGTGGTCCGGATTGCGATGATCAAGAATGATCCCTGCTGAATAACAAGGCTCAGTTTCTTCTTTGCCTGCAGAGGTTTGCGGAAACCACGGCCCGGCGGCCGTCATTTCATTCGTCAGCCACTTTTGACCATCGAAGCGGCTGTAATAATAGCGGTGATCCGTTTTCGACTCGAATACGGCATAGACGATGACCGGAAATCCGCTTTCATCCAATGCAATGTCCCATATCCAGCTCGCACGGGATGCTTTCTTTCCGTCGAAAACCGTTTCGGCTTCAGCGGCCTTGAGCGGCAAAGCATCCAACGGTTTAATCGCTGCGCCGGTTGCATCCGTCAACTCGCCTCTGCGGCAGCAAGCATAATAGATGCTGTTCGTCGGTTCCACATGGGGATGCCCGTCAGTAAAGGCAAAATGGATCGCGTCTTTGTTGTTTGAAACATAGCGGATGTAAGGCCGGTGCCCTTGATCTTCGATCAGCGTGCGCGCAGGCAACCACATATTTCGTTCCAAATTGGCGCACACACTGAAGTTTGGTTTGAAATTTCCTCCCCGCCAGAACAAATAAAACCGCTTCTCATCGCTTAAATAGACGGGCGTCGGGTACGTATAACCTTTGTTGCCGGGCGCATTGACTGGAACAGTTTGTTCTTGGCCCAAAGAATAAATGTCTTCCGCACGTTCAGTCGTGCGATAATACATGGCAGATCCGTTGTGCGCGGAATAAAATACCGTGATTCGCCCCCCTTCATCAATATAAAGAGACGGATTCGCATGGTCGTCTCGCTGCAGCTTCTCCCTGACAATCATTTCTTCCACAAGACCGCTCTGATGATCGTAATAACCTAATTTCACGTCTCCTTTTGACGTGATCCAGCCCGCATAAGTTCTTTCATATTTTCCTTTGAAATAAAGCGCCCGCGGGTCAGCAAAAAAACACCACGCCCCGTCCAGCGCAAACGTTCCAGAACTTCGTCTGCCGCTCGTTTCCTGTTTTGCTTGCATTACCATGATCCATCCCACCTCCAGCATTCATTGATCCGGAATCTTTCCATGTCCAATTCCTTCACATGCCCAAACGCTGCTCTAGTGCCGGATGATTGTGCGGAAGTTTGGACAAATTGTTCGTTAAGTTTCCAGCTTATTCAGCAGCTGACAGGACAAATTCTTCTTGCAAAAACTGTTCAATGTAAGCTAAACATTGCTTTTGCGCCTCGGTTTGCACGCCGTAGCCAAATCCGTGTTTGACACCCGGCAGCGTATGCATGACAGAAATGTTCCCCGACTCTTTCCATTTCTCATGCAGTTCTTTCACGACATCGAGCGGAGTCGTTTGATCTTCTTCTCCTTGCAGCAAAAGCAGCGGCGGTTCTCCCCCCTTCACCCGCTGAATCGGCGATGCTTGCGCGTACGCTTCTTTCTTATCTTCACGTGATCCTCCCATAAAAATAGGAACAAATTTACGCTCCAACGCCATCGTCGTTACTGGGCAATAACAAACAACGGCATGCGGGCGCGTATCTGTCAATAGCAGTTCAGGCGTCCGCCCAAGCGGATCATCGGCGCCGATCGTTGCCAACATCAAACAGAGGTGACCGCCGGCCGAAGAGCCGACAACAATAATGCGATCCGGACGATACCCATACGATTCGGCTTTCTGTTTCACGTGCTGCATTGCCAAACGCACGTCTTCAATTTGGGCAGGATAAATGTGATCAGGCGCCAGCCTGTAACTCACTGTTGCAGCCGCATACCCTAATGACGCAAAATGCGCGGCAACCGGATGCCAACTCTCCTTGCTTCCGCCCACGAAACCGCCTCCATGAATAAACAAAAGACAAGCGTCCCGAGAAATTTTGCGCGGCAAGAAGAAATCAATTTTCCGATGTTCTGCCTCTTTGTCACTGTAAGCATGTTGAACGAGAGTCCACTTCGTCGTCATCGCTTGCACACTCCTCTTTCCAATCTTTTCTTCCATTATACTCCATCACTTGCTGCCTTCGGCATGAAAAGAAAAAGAAGGAACCTGCGGCACGGCTGACGTGCAGGTCCCTGTTCGCACAAAACACAAGTTTATTCAGCTGCAATCGCCTCAGCGATAGCTTTGTCCGCTTCCTCTTTCGCTTCTCTCAGCGCAGTATTAATATCTTTCTGGGCGGTGATGACTTCTTCGTATTTTCGTCTCAAGATTGGCTCGGCGATGGAGCGGTACGGCGAAATCGGCATCGGATCCGCGTATTTCTTCGGCAGCAGAGCATTGATGTTCTTGCCGTTGTAATAAGGAACGTTCATGCCAAACTCTTCAATGAATCCGGTATCTTTTAATACAGGCATGATCCCCTCTCTGGCCAAATGATATTGATAACCTTCCGATGTCATAAACGCCGTCACTTGGAAGGCGATGTCTTTATGTTCCGTCATGTTCGTAATATAAAAATAGGTCGGATACGACTGAGGCCCGATGTCAGGCTGATCTGCGTAAACCGGATGCGTAGCCACATCCCAGTTAATCGTATCTTTAAATCTGACAGCGCCTAACGTGGACAAGCCGATAAATGCCGCGGTCGTTTGATCTTTGTCAAACGTAGCAAGCTGCGGGCCGTAAGATGCCTGCCCTGCAGGGAACAAAATGCCGTTCGCTTCGTATATTTTCGTATACGTTTCCAGCATGCGCTTAAACAGATCGGTTTCAAACGTCGTTTGATTCGTTTCCGGATCGATATAAGGAACAGACAGAGCATTCAAACGGAAAGAGTGCGTTGGAGAAATAATTAATCCTCTGTAGTCCACCCCGTCTTCCGTGCGTGACATCGTCTCCGCCATCTGGTAAACTTCTTCCCACGTCATGTCATCTGCAGGATATTCGACGCCGAAGCGGTCAAACAGATCGCGGTTGTAATACATCGTATTCGTCGTTGTAAATACGGGCAGGCCGTAGATGCCGCCTCCGGAAAACATCCGCTGAATTTCTATCGTGGTCGGCTCCAGCACGTTTAAATCGAAATCATACTTACTGATTAATTCCGAAATATCAAACTGCATGTCGTATTTAAGCAGCGTATCCGGCGTCATGCCGCTGGAGTTAAACAAAATATCGATCGTTTCGCCGATGGTCACCATCGTCTCCAATTGACTGCCTGATTCATAAAGAATAAACTTGGGAGTGACATGCGGAAATTGCGTCTGGATCGGTCCGCCGATCACTTCCATGAAATGTTCTTCAGTGGCAAAGTCGCCGGAAGTCGAATAAAACACAAGCTCAACAGGATCTAAATTTTCTTCCTTCGCTTGCTCGGCCGTGTTGTTATCACCTGACGGCCTTTGTTCAGCCGGGGTTGGAACGTTTGAAGATGCGTTCTCCACATCCGAGCTTGAACAGCCTGCAGCAACCGCTGCTGCAAGCACCATGAATGCGATTACAAATTTTCTGAACATCAATGACAACTCCTTTCTCCTCTCAAATCGGTTTGACGTCCCTGTAACAGGCTTGATTCGGCGCTGACGCCATTTTGTCTTATCATCTTTCCTCATTCGCATTGCCGGCAGTCGTGTCAGTATAGATAAGATACCATAAATGAAAGCGCCGTAGTTTTGTTTTTTTATGATAATATGTTGTTAAAATACGATTTCATGCAAAAGCGGGGATCGAAATGATTTACGAAGAACATTATGAACTGAAACAGCGGCCGCTCGTGGTGAAACTCGCAAAGGACTGCTCCCGTATTTTTAAAAATGTGTATCATTTTCATCCAGGCATTGAACTGATCTACATTCATGAAGGGGAAGGAAAACTGATCATCGATCAGCATGTATATCCGGTTGTCTCGGGAACGCTGCTGTTTATTCGGCCGTACCAGCCGCATTTTTTGCAAATGAACATAACGAAGCAGAAGCCTTATGTCCGAACGTTAATCAAATACGAACCTAATTATTTTCAAGACTTGTTGACTCCGTTTCCTGCCTTGAGCCAATTTCATCACAATTTGTGTCATGCGCCGACGATTGTTCAAGTGCAAAAACTGCCGAATCTGGAGCCTTTTATTCAAAATTATGCCCATTTATGCGAGCAGCATGCTTCAGAAGAATTGATGATGGAAAGAAATACGGTATTTTTAATGGCATTGTATCAATGGATCCAGCCGCAATGGGAAAAAGTTGAGCATACAGCGCGGATGAAAACAGGATCCGACCCGGTCATTGTCCAAATTATGAAATGGATTGATGAAAACTTTCAATCCGAGTTTCAATTGGAAGCGTTGGCCGCTGAAATTCATTTATCGCCAAACCATGTCTCGTATTTGTTTCAAAAATCTACGGGCTATACGATTACATCTTTTCTAACGATTCGAAGAATGCAGCATGCAGCCGTTTTGTTGAAAACGACTTCATTGTCGATCCAGCAGATCGGACAGCGATGCGGATACAGCAATTATTCTTATTTTTGCCAAGCATTTAAAAAAAACATGGGAATGACACCTTCACAATACCGCAAAATTTCATTATGATAGGAAGGATTTGGAAATGAAGCAGATGCAGCAAGCGCAGCATCGCATTCGGACCTAGTCTAAAGTCCAGGCTTTTTTGCAGACTTCAGTCTGTTCCGAATCCAGTAATCTGCTGATATAATGTAATCCATCAAACGAAGCTGGCGTCATCGCAGCATTGGCCGCAGACGACGCGCAATGAATGGTGATGAAGATGAGTCAAAAGCACAAATATGCATATATTTTGTTAACGGACACTGGAACTTGGTTCAGCCGCATCATTCGATTCTTTACTCGTCAAGAACTGAATCATGCTTCCATCGCACTCGATTCGGAATTAAAGCAAGTATACAGCTTTGGACGGAAAAGAGCAGACAATCCTTTCCGCGGCGGTTTCGTGAAAGAAAATATTCGGGGATCGCTGTTTGGAAACGCGAATTGCGAAATTTACCGCTGCCGTTTAAGTGAATCCGAATATCAAAAAATGAAAACCGTCATCAAGCGGTTTGAACGCAGGGCTCCTTTTTTCCGTTACAATTTGACGGGACTGATCGGAGTTTTGTTGAATCGACCGATTCAGCCAAGCTGTGCCTATTTTTGCTCTCAATTCGTCGCAACCGTATTTGAGCGCGCAGGCCGTCCGCTCGTTCAAAAATGTCCGGCGCTGACAAAACCGGTCGATCTGACGAACTCGGAGCAAGTGGAACTTTATTATCGCGGAAGCTTGCATTTCTATCTCCGCAGCCCGCATTTGCATCTTCCGGATTTGCACCATCCGAAATCGCAAGATCGGATCTTTCAAGATGCGGATGTTCAAGAAATGCCGGATCCGTATATGTTTCCTACCGCAATATAAGCAGTCATCGATTCGCGGTAAATGGATGCGTTGTTAATGTTATGCTGCACTGTGAATTGCATTTATAATATATAACATACAAATCATGACATTAATCCAGCATCGTCGCCAAGCAAGACGGCTGAACACGCGAAAGGATGAAGCAAACGAATGAAGCTCAGCATATTAGATCAAGCGCCGATCGCTGAAGGAATGACGGCTCGGGATGCGTTAGAAGCTTCGGTAAAATTAGCTCAGTTGGGAGACGAACTTGGCTATGCGCGCTATTGGATCGCGGAACATCACAGCATGCCGGGGCTCGCATGCTCTGCGCCGGAAGTGATGCTGGCCTGCATCGGAGCAAATACGAAGCGCATTAGAATCGGCACCGGCGCCGTGCTGCTTCCCCACTATAAGCCTTATAAAGTCGCTGAAGTCCACCATATGCTGGCAACGTTGTTTCCCGGCCGCATCGACATCGGAATCGGCCGCGCCCCGGGAGGTTCAGCGGAAGCGGCGATGGCATTGTCCGACAATTTTTTAAAACAAGTATATCGAATGCCGGAGTTGGCAGAAGAACA
>CALKAN010000451.1 GCA_937983035.1 uncultured Paenibacillaceae bacterium
CACGCTGTCTTGAGGGGGCAGTGGGCTTACGCCCGTGGAGGTTCGAGTCCTCTCTACCGCATATGTTTAAAAGCCTTTGATAATAAGGGATTCCGGAGTTCGATCAGATGATCCGGGATCTCTTTTTTTTATCGAAATCCCCAGTTGACTGATGATAAGATCAAAACACTAAAAATGATAAACACAATAAATGGAAGTAAAATTTATAAGAACAATTAAATGGATTTTGGACAGTCGGAGCTTGGCATTTCTTCAGCTTTCTTTTTTTTGCGGAGACAGCCTGGCGCCGAATGTACCCGCTGTTCAAACAATATACTTTTGAAAATTTTTTAGGATATATTAATCAAGGTCATTAAATTCGACCATCTTCTGCATTTTGAAATGAATTGCAAATGCGGCATTTTAAGAACGAATCCCCCTTGCTGCAGGCCTGTTTTTATTGAAATATTTAAGTTTTGTTTATGGAAAAATAGCATAAGATTCCATTGGAAAGGGAAATGATCGACTTTATAATAAAAATTGTAAGCGGTAACAATATAGAAGCCTATTTAAAAAGGGGAGGTTCTGACGAATGTCGAAAAAAGCATTGTTTTGTCTTATGACCATTATTTTATCCGCAATGTTGATCACGGCTTGTGGAACTGCCAATGAAACTGTGCAAGGAGAGCAGGATCGCAAGGAGAGCAGGATCGCAAGGAAAGTCAGGAACGCCAGGAACGTCAAGAACGAGTGCTGCTTCGGGTTCATGCGTATAATGGAGCTTTTTCGAAGGAAGAATTTGATGAGTTTTTTGTTAAGCCTGTCCAAAAAGAGTTTCCTTATATCGATCTTGAATATGTAAGCGGCAACCCGCAAGAGCTGGTCGTTGCGAATCAGTTTCCTGATATTGGAATGACTGGAATCGGTGCGATTACAAATTTGAATGAAATGGGCGTGATGATGGCGCATGACGAACTGGTAAAAACCTACAATTTAGATCTGTCTCAATATGCCGGCGATACCATTTCATATATTCGATCTTACAGTGATGCTGGAGAGCTGTTGGCATTGCCGATGTGGATTAACAACTATGTGTCGCTTTACAACAAAGATATTTTTGATTTGTTTGGGGTTTCCTACCCGGAAGACGGTTTGACTTGGGATGAAATGAGAGATTTGGCCGCTTTGATTACGAGGACTTATGAAGGCGTCACTTATAAAGGATATGCTTTCGGCAACTTTTATCATATTGGAGAAGGTTTAGGGCTTTCGGTCGTTGACGGAGACAAGGCTGCCATCAATACAGACGGCTGGAAGCGCGTATTGAATATCGCAAACAGCATTTTGTCAATTGAGGGCAATGAACCGAGAAATGTGAATGGATTGTACGATGACATCGATCAGGGCTTCTTTAGTGACAACAACGTGGCTATGATTTCGTATTACGGCAGCCGATTGACGAAAGCAGCGCAGATGACGCAAGATCAAGTTTTGCAATTTGATTGGGACGTAACGACTTATCCTGTTCATGCCGAGTATCCGGATCGCGGGCCAAAACTCGATGCCCAAGTGTATTATGTGTCCAGCACGAGCGAACACAAAGATGATGCATTTCGCGTGATTCAGTTTATGACGACGAATCATGAGGTGCAATCTAATATCGCAAGGCTCGGCAAAGCAAGACCTGCCATTGAAATGGACCTGAATGAACTTGTCAGCATATTTGGAACGGATTATCCTGTGCTCAAAGAGAAAAATTTGGCCGGACTTTTTAAAGTTTTCCCGAATACAGAAGTGATGACTACCCAATATGACAGCTTAGTGCGTTCGGCGTTGGCAGAAGCGTTCGTTGCGGTCATTAACGGTGAAATGGATGTAAATACGGCGCTGAACATGGCGGAGGAGAAAGCCAATCAAGCGATAGCGGAAGCGATGAAGAATAACTGACCGAAAATGCAGCCGGGATGATGTGAACGATGTGTGGTGCAAATGGTGGTGCAAATGGTGGTGCAAATGGTGGTGTAAATGGTGACAAAAGCGCAAGATGTTAGGAGAGATTGCAATTGCAAAAACTTAGCATAAAAGTGATGTCGTTTAACTTAAGGTATTTAAACGATCATGATGGAGAGAACCATTGGTCGCACAGAGCGGATAAAGCGGTGCAAATGATTCGAATGCATGATCCGATCATAGTCTGCACGCAAGAAGTTACCCCGCCTATGCTGCAAGATCTTGTTCGTGCTCTGCCCGATTATGATTTTGTCGGCTCCGGAAGATCGGCGGACGGGGATGGAGAACATTGCGCGGTTTTTTACAAAAAAAATGAAGTGAATTTGGAAGATCATGGGCAATTCTGGCTGTCTGAAGAAGCGGAGCAGCCGGGCAGCATCGGATGGGATGCTTTGCTGCCTCGCATATGCACATGGGCTCAATTCAGCAATGAAGCGGGGAATGCGTGGTTCGTATTCAATACGCATCTTGATCATGTGGGCAAGGAAGCAAAGC
>CALKAN010000452.1 GCA_937983035.1 uncultured Paenibacillaceae bacterium
GGCTGACGAGCGAGCAGCAATGCTCCGATTAGGAGAGCATTTAGGCCTTTCTGACCGCGAAGATCAGATCAAGCATATCCGGCTGGCCATGGAGCAATTAAAGGCCGAAGAAACAAAAGCAAGAAATGATCAGCTTCGCTATGAAAAAATGTGGAGAAGCCTGGGAGTTTTAGGGGGGCTGTTGGTCGTCATCCTGTTAATCTGAAAGGAAGAAGTCGAATAATGGGAAGTGAAAATCATGACCGTCGATATCAACGCGATATTTCAAATAGCGGGAATCGGCATCATCATAGCCATGATTCATACAATACTGAAACAGATGGGAAAAGAAGACATGGCTCATTGGGTGACGCTCATCGGTTTTATTATTGTTTTATTCATGGTGATTCGTTTGCTGGATGATTTGATCAATGAAATCAAAAATATTTTTTTGTTTTGATCAGAGTGGGTGAGTCATCATGGAAATGATCCAGATTACGGGTCTGGGCATCATCACCGCTGTATTGATCTTGATACTCAGAGAACAGAAGCCGGCGTTTGCTTTCTTGCTTACGCTGACGGCCGGTGTGTTCATTCTATTGTTTCTGGCAGACAAAATCGCAGCCGTGCTGAATTTGCTGCAGCAGCTGGCGGCACAGACAAGCATTAACCAAGTGTTTCTAAAAACGGTGCTGCAAATTATCGGGATCGCCTACATCGCTGAGTTCGGCGCACAGATTGTGCGCGATGCCGGACAAGAGTCCATTGCTTCGAAGATTGAACTGGCCGGCAAAATTTTAATTATGTTCATGGCCATTCCGATCATCACGGTCATCATCGAAACGGTGATGAGTTTATTGCCGGCCTGATGAAACGGTGATGCGTGCTTTGCCGCCTGAATCGAAGCTTGTCAGCGGAAAATTCAGAGGAGGATGAACAATTCCAGCAATCTTGGAGATGAATGTATGCTTTCGCTCAAAGAACATCGAATCGGCAAATGTCTTGCAGGAATTTGGATCGCATTGTTTACAGCCTTGTTTTTGGATGGTGCAGTTCATGCTGCTTCTCCCTCAGACAAGCTGATTGAAGAACAAGTGAAGCGTTTGGATACGAGTGAGATTGAGCAGTATTGGGATCGCTTGATGAAAGAATACGGCGGATTCTTTCCAGAATCAGGCAGACCGCAATTTATGGACATGATCCTGCCTGCGGGCGAGGGTTTTGATTTTGCAGCTTTACTCACCGGCTTGCTTCGTTTTTTTCTATATGAAATTTTGTACAGCGGCGAATTGATGGTGACGATTGTGATCATTACCGTATTCGCCATGCTGCTCGAAACGCTGCAAAGCGCTTTTCAAAGAAATGCAGTAAGCAAAGTCGCATACGCCATTACGTACATCGTGCTCATCGTCATCGCGATCAACAGCTTCTCTGTCGCGATCGATTACGCCAAAGATGCGATCTCGGCCATGATTCATTTCATGGTAGCCATGGTGCCTCTGCTATTGATGCTGCTGGCATCGATGGGAAACATTGCTTCAGCATCGATTTTGCATCCGCTGATTATTTTTATGATTCATACGGTCGGCACGTTGATTTATACGGTAGTGTTTCCGCTTTTGTTTTTGTCAACGGTCCTTCATATCGTTAGTTCATTGTCTGAAAAATACAAAGTCACGCAGCTGGCCAATCTGTTCAAACGCATCAGTCTGACATTGCTGGCGGTCATGCTCACGATTTTCTTGGGCGTCATTTCTGTTCAAGGGGCTGCCGCTTCCGTAGCAGACGGAGTGACGATCCGAACTGCCAAATACATTGCCGGCAACTTTGTGCCTGTAGTCGGGCGCTTGTTTTCAGATGCAGGAGACACGGTCATCGGTGCTTCGCTGCTCGTGAAAAATGCCATCGGATTAGCGGGCGTGATCATGATCGTGTTTCTCAGCGCGTTTCCTGCGCTGAAGATTTTAGCCCTTGTGCTGATCTACAATGTGACGGCTGCCATCATGCAGCCGCTCGGCAACAGCCCCATCGTTGCTTGCCTTCGAACAGTCGGACAGTCGATGATCTTTATTTTTGCAGCATTGGCGACAGTTTGCCTCATGTTCTTTCTGGCAGTCACGATCATTATAGCTGCCGGGAATGTGTCGATGATGGTGCGGTGAAAGAGAGGAACTAGTCATGCAATGGCTGAACGATTGGATTCGAGAAATCGTTTTTATCATCTTGCTGGCAGCATTTCTCGATCTTATCCTGCCCAATTCCTCGCTGGAACGCTATGTAAAGGTAGTCGTCAGTTTAATTATTTTGCTCGTGATCCTTTCTCCGATCATTTCTTTTTTGCAGGCGGATTGGCAAATGGATCATTTATTTGATGCGCAGGCACAATATGAGCATGCTCCTGCGATGCGCGACCTGAACAGCGTTCTCGCGGAAGGAGAGAAGCTGAGGCGCTACCAAGAAAGCCAATCGGTCCAGCTCGTCAAACAGCAGATGGAACATATGGTGCGCGATCTGATAGAACAAAAATATCCTGGAATCATCTATCAGATGAACATTTCCTTTATTGAAAAAAAGGACGAACCGCCGCAATTTGATCATCTTCGCCTCGTTTTGGATGCGAGCAAGCTGACCGATCGAACAGATGCAGCATCCAATGAAGGATCATCCGGCGAATGGATGGAAGCTGTTCGGCCGATTGAGCCGATCCGCATTCAGATCCAGCGTGATGATGATCAGGATGATAGCAAGGAAGAGCAATTTTTTTCAGAAGCACGGCAAGCTCGTCATCATGAAGTCAGGACTGACATCATACAAATATTACAAGCCCATTATCCTTGGATGAATGGCAGCATGACAGTTACGTTTCATGGAAAAGAAGCAAATCTGAGATCGGAAAGGGGGTGAGGCCTTGGTGAAATGGTTGTCATGGTTGGAACAAGCAATAGGAGGTGGTCCGGGAGGATCGAAGCGCGTACAGACTTTTCGATGGCTGATGTTGGTTGGGCTTGCCGGAGCGGCAGCAATGATCGTGCATTCATTCATCTCTGTGGAACCCATTGAGCCTGGCAGCAATCAGGCCTCGCCTTTTCCAGTCAACGATCAAAGCAAAGAAGTTTTCGGCAATCGAGAAGATCAGACCGCACAGTTCCGCGCATACGAATTATCTTATGAAAATCAATTGAAAGAAATCGTGCAGAACATTGCCGGCGTCGGCGGCGTCGATGTGATGGTGACGATTGATTCCACAGAAGAGATCGTTGTTTATCGAGATGAGGAGAGACTGCACAAAACGACCGAAGAAAGAGATCGGGAAAATGCGTCGAGACATATTACTGAAATATCGGAGTCTGGCAAGATTGTGCTGCACGAAGTTTCCGGGCGTGAGCAGCCGATCGTCATTAAAACGATTAATCCTAAAATCAGGGGAGTTGTCGTCGTGGCTGCCGGAGCAGAACATGCTCAAGTGAAGCAGCTGATTATAGACACGGTATCCAAAGGGCTGGATGTGCCGGTTCACCGGATTTCTGTCGTTCCCCGCAAACGAAATTAATCATTAAGGAGGATTTCCATGAATACAAAAAGACAAACGATTTGGCTCGTATCCATGTTAAGCATTATGGTCGTATTATCTGCGTATTATTTGTTTACGGAAGACGCTGAAAAAATTCCGATGGCTGGCGAGGAATTTGCGTTGAATGAGTCCGGTCTTTTGATCGATGGATTAACGCTCGATGAAATCACGACAGGAAACACCGATTCTTCCGCTGAAAACACCGGCATGAGCGATGAAGAAATCCTTCGGACGGCAGAAGCGCAAGCCACGATGGGAAGCGGGTATTTCTTGACGATGCAAATGCAGCGGCAGGAAGACTTCAGCAGGGAAATGGACCGCTTATTGTCCATTGTGAACGATACGGAACAAAACGCTGAAGCAGCCAGCGCAGCATTGGAAGAGTATACGCGCTTGGAAGATTTGCATCAGAAACTGGATTATATTGAATCAGAATTAATGAGGGATTTTCAGCATGTCGTCATCACACCGGAAGGCGACAACTGGAAAGTGGTCGTGCAGACAGATCAGCTGGAAAAAAGCGAAGTGGTCAGCATCTTGGATTTAGTCGTCAGCGAACTGGGGATTAACATGAATCAAGTTGTCGTTCAAACGAGAAGCTGAATCTTTGATGATGCATAGACGCGGTTGGCAGCTGTTCCGGCCGCGTCTATGAAATTTTTTCACTTCGTCTGAAGAGTGAGTAAAATGTTTGTGGGCAGTAAAATTTAAAAAATTAGTGAAAATTAGGTAAAAAGCATAGAAAAAGGCTTCCCTTCTTGGTAGAGTGTAATGCGACTAAACAACACACAAAACCAGGAAGGTGAAGCCTTATGAAACAGTTTAGCATGAATTTGCCTACTTTAAAAGAAATAGAAGTGAATTTTTTTCGAAAATTGCAGGAGCAGTTTTCAGAGGGATTGGTTCGTTATCTAGAACAACTGGATGAATGGATCATGGAGCAACGTGACCGTTCTCGCTTTCGTTTACATGATCTTCGCGAGTTGAGCCTAGGCACCATGTTCGGAGAAATTACTTTTAAACGGCGAGTTTATCGAGATCGAGAAAAGAATCAGTTTGTTTATTTACTTGACCAAGCTCTGTCCTTTGACGGCGAAAGCATGGTTAGCCCGCACTTGGAGGAAATGGCCATTGAACTAGCAAGTCAGGGTCCTTCCTACCGAGAAAGTGCCAAGAAGATCGAAGCATTTCTCGGGTATCCAGCGATTAGTCACGAAGCGATCCGAAACAAACTGATCGAACGAGCGAAGCAACCTATCCCTGCGTCGGAAACGAAGCGTAAAGCCAACGTGTTGTTCGTCGAAGTGGATGGGCTGTATGCACATCTTCAGCGCCAGAAAAAGCGAGGCGTGGAAAATCAAATCGCTGTTGTTCACGAAGGATGGGAGAAGAATGGTGAGCGCGTTCGCCTTCTGCATAAACGTCATTATTTACATCAGGGAAAAGAGCCTTTCTGGGAAGGCTTCATGGATTTTTTAACGGATCATTATGACATTGATGAACAGACCTGGCTTGTAGTGAATGGAGATGGGGCAGAATGGATTGGCGAGTGCCGCTCTTACTTTCACCGTTGTGTATACAATTTGGATCGATTTCATGTATTTAAGGAATTAAGACGTTATTTGCGTGAATTGCCTAGTCAGTGGAAGTTAGCACGAGAAGCGTTAGAGGCTTATGACCCAAAGGCATTACTTAACGTAGTGGATGAAATTCCCATGGAATCGATTCGTGAAGAATGGCAGGAAGACTGGAAAAAGTACAAGGCTTTTTTACGCCGCCATCAAGAGCATCTAAAAGATTATCGTGAAAAGTTGCGGGAGGCAGGGGTAGACACGAGCGACATGCAGTCCATGGGCAGTGCAGAATCGCAAATGAGCGTCATGGCTAAGCGGACAAAGGGCGGCTACAGCTGGAGTATGCAAGGTGTAAGTGCCATGCTTCTTTCGATCATGGCGCGGAAAGAAGGTCGAACGTTGGGCGGAGAAGTAACGTACGATACAAATACAAAAACAGATGAGACTTCATTTCGGATGAATCAATTATTCAAAAAATCAAAAGAAGCCGTTAAAGGATATACCGACGGGATGATTCGCTATTTACATACATCCGCACAAAGCACTCCACTTGGTGCTGCCTTGAAAGGATTGCGTCTATAGCAAAGCATTACAAGGAGAGACGAGCCCGCCAGGTAGTTTGTAACTAAAGCATGTGGATGGCCTCGCCTCGTCTAAAAACAGGCTGGTAGAAAGTTAAGTTGAGGCCAGGAAGCAACGTTCTGAATTTTGCTTCTAGTGATCGAACGGATGTTTTG
>CALKAN010000453.1 GCA_937983035.1 uncultured Paenibacillaceae bacterium
GGATTCCGACCACCCCCGCCCCCTTTTCAAATCCGAACATTCACCGCCTTTATTCGTGAACAAGAGGCGCATGGCCTCTGCCCTTTACAAATATTGTCCTGTATATGATCGCTTATTTTCTTTGATTTGCTGCGGCGTTCCTTCTGCAATCACTTCACCGCCGGCTTCTCCTCCTTCATCCTTGAAATGTTAGGCGCGAGAGCGAAAAATTAATCGAAACTATTGGCCATTCGCTGCCTCATCGCTTCAAACAGCATGATTGTCGCTGCCATGGCTGCATTCAGCGATTCAGCTTTGCCTTCCATTGGAATGTATAAGCTGTTTGCTGCGCATTGTTCCACTTCCGGTGAAATGCCGGCCGACTCATTTCCGATGATAAACCAAGATGCTTCGCGAAAGTCCGCTTCATATAAACTCACCTCTGCTTTCGGTTTCGCAGACCAAGCGTGAATTCCTTGCGCGGCCGCTTCAGCTAATGCTTCTGCCAGGCCGGTTACGATCACCGGCAGATGAAACAGCGATCCCATCGTAGAACGAACAACTTTTGGATGATACACATCTACACTGTCCGGGCTGACAAGCACGCCGGTTGCCCCGGCAGCATCAGCGCTGCGTATAATCGTGCCTAAATTGCCGGGATCTTGGATCCCGTCGCACACAACGACCAAAGATTGCGGATGAATCAACCGGCTGATATCCGCTTCAGGCTGTCTTACAACTGCAAATACAGACTGCGGCGTCACGGCATCTGTGCATTTCTTCAGCACTGCTTCGCTGACTGCATAACGCGGAACGTGTTTTGCAGCCTGTTTCAATGACTCAGGCATGCCTCTGTCTGCTGAATAGACGATGCAGTCCACCGCCGAAACGTCAGCTTGAACGGCCTCCATGACAGAAGCGGCCCCTTCAACGAGAAATTTATTTTGCTGTTTTCTTCCCTTTTTGCTCAGCAGTTTCATCCACTGCTTTACTTTCGGGTTAGTGATCGATTGAATTTGAATATCCATTTTTTCAGCACCACGGTTTCTTTTCAATGAAATTATGTCCCATTATACCCTCGAGCACGCATCAATTACAAATGCGAGGCATGAAAAAACGATTGTTTTCACATACTAAAAAGGAAGTGTTTTTTTCTGATTTGATTGTTTCAATACGCTTTAACGGAGGTTTTAAGCTCATGATCAACTTAAATTTGCGCCAAGCGATTATGAAGCGTGTCCAAAATAAAGAAGAGGATCAATTAAAGGAAATTATCGAAGGTTCCATCGACGGGGACGAAAGAACGCTGCCAGGACTCGGAGTGCTGTTTGAAATTATCTGGAAAAACTCCGATCAGAATACGAAAGACCAGCTCGTCAGCGCATTGCAGCAAAACATTCCGCAAGATTAACAGGGGACAATGCCAGGGGACGATGATCCATCCTGCACGCCATGCGTTTGAATGATCCAATGCATCTTCTAAACAGGTCATTCGCCAATAAAAAACTGCCTTCGCGGCAGTTTTTTATTGCGAACTAAGGAGCATGTTCCAGAAATTTCACGTCCGGAAGCTTCTCCATCGCTGTTCTCATCGCATATTCATTTTCGAACAAAGCGACCAAATGACCTTTCTTGTCTTTAACTAATATGGAATTGATCCGAAATGCCGACGGCTCTGCTTGACCGTCAACGATCCATCGGGCAAATTGATAAGGCTGACGATGCATGATCACATCGACGCCGTATTCCATCTTCATGCGGTATTCAAACACTTCAAATTGAAGTTCTCCAACAACTCCCAAAAACGTTTCTTCCGGCCCTTGAATCGCATGAAACACTTGAACAGTCCCTTCATCGGTCAACTGCTCGATTCCTTTTTGATATTGCTTATGCTTCATCGCATTTTTGACGGACACTTTCGCAAAAAGTTCCGGTGAAAATGTGGGCAGTTCTTCAAATCGCAGTTCTTTTTTCAGGCTGAGCGTGTCGCCGATTTTAAATATGCCGGGATCAAACAAACCGATAATATCACCTGGATAGGCGGTCTCAACCACATCCCGGTCCTGAGCCATAAATTGCTGCGGCTGCGCCAGCTTGATCATTTTGCCGGCACGAACGTGTTTAACAGTCATTCCCCGCTCGAATTTGCCGGAACAAATTCGCAGGAACGCCACTCGATCCCGATGCGCAGGATTCATATTCGCTTGAATTTTAAAGACAAAGCCGGTAAATGCTTCGTCGTACGGATCCACTTCGCCTTGATCGCTTTTTCGCGGTGTCGGCGTCGGAGCCATTTTGATGAAATTTTCCAAAAATGTTTGCACGCCGAAATTGTTTATTGCGCTGCCGAAAAATACCGGCGTCAGCTCTCCGCGGGATATTTTATCCTCATCAAACGGATCGCCTGCGACATCGAGCAATTCTAAATCTTCACACAGCTTCTGATGAAGATGTTCACCGGCAATGTCTTTAATCCGCTGATCGTAGTAATCTTCCACTTGTTCGATATCGACTTGATCATGATTGTCACCAGAATGAAAACGTTCAATCGTTTTCATGGCGCGATCGTACACGCCGCAAAACTGCTTTCCGGAGCCAATCGGCCAATTCATTGGGTAAGATTGTATATTCAGCAGCTGCTCCAATTCTTCCAGCAGATCAAACGGGTCTCTTCCTTCGCGATCCAATTTATTGATAAATGTAAAGATCGGAATGCCGCGAAGCCGGCACACCTGAAACAGCTTTTTCGTTTGCGCCTCAACGCCTTTGGCTGAATCGATCAACATGACCGCACAGTCAGCCGCTGCTAACGTGCGGTACGTATCATCGCTGAAATCTTGGTGGCCCGGCGTATCCAATATGTTGATTTTACAGCCGTTGTACTCAAATTGCATAACGCTGGAAGTCACAGAAATGCCGCGCTGTTTCTCGATTTCCATCCAATCGCTGGTCGCATGCCTGGCCGCTTTCCTGCCTTTGACGGTGCCGGCCAGTCGAATTGCGCCTCCATACAGCAGCAGTTTTTCCGTCAGCGTCGTTTTCCCCGCATCCGGGTGGGAAATGATCGCGAAAGTTCTTCTTTTTCGGATCTCTTGTTCCAGCTCGGTCTTTGTCGGTTTGCTCATTACTCACCCTGCCCGTTCACAGGCCACCAATGGTGTCCGCAGTCTCTCAATAACTGCTGCGCCTCTTCCGGTCCCCAGGAGCCTGCCTCATAAAATTGCAAGTTTTTGTTGCTTTCTCCCCATGCTTGTTGAATTTGGTCAACAAATTCCCATGCCAGTTTCACTTCATCCCAGCGCGTGAAATACGTAGAATCGCCGCGAATGGCTCCAAGCAGCAGGCGTTCATACGCTTCCGGCGTATTGATGCCGACTTCGTCGCTTTGGGAGAAATCCATCGCCACGGGCATAATGGCATTGTCGCTGCCCGGTTCTTTCACATTAAATTTCAAATAGACGCCTTCTTTCGGGCTGACCCGAATGACCAGCAAGTTCGGCGCTAAATGATTTTTCCGAGCGAAATGCACATTCTTTGGAACGTTTTTAAATTCAATGACAACTTCCGTCGCTTTCACCGGAAGTCTCTTGCCTGTTCTTACATAGAACGGAACTCCTGCCCAGCGGAAATTGTCTACGAACAGCTTTGCAGCGAAAAACGTTTCCGTATTTGAATTGGCAGAGACAGAATCTTCTTCTCTGTAGCCTGGCAATATGTTGCCCTGCGCATCTTCTCCGCGCAAATATTGTCCTCTGACCGTATATTTCTCCACTTCTTCAGAATTCGCATACGGGCGCAATGAACGAAGCACCTTCACCTTCTCGTTGCGAATATCTTCCGGCTCGAGCCGGCTGGGCGGTTCCATCGCAATCATTGCAAGCATTTGCAAAATGTGGTTCTGGCCCATGTCGCGCAGAGCGCCGGCATTTTCATAATAGCCGCCCCGATCTTCCACGCCGACCGTTTCGCTCAAAGTGATCTGTATGTTGTCAATATACTTGTTGTTCCACAGCGGCTCAAACAACGTGTTGGCAAATCGAATCACTTCGATGTTTTGAACCATTTCCTTGCCCAAGTAGTGGTCGATGCGATAAATTTCATTTTCGTTGAATACGCGGCGAATGCGGTCGTTCAATTCTTCCGCCGACTTCAAATCATATCCGAACGGTTTTTCAATGACTAACCGATGCCAGCCTCTCGATTCCAAAAGGCCGCCTTTTTTCAAGTTTTCCGTCACTGTGCCAAACAATTCCGGAGCCAATGCCAAATAGAACAAGCGGTTTCCTGGAATTTCATATTGTTCTTCCAAGTTCTCGCTCAGCTTTCTTAACTGCTCAAAGCCGTTGTCGTCATTGATGTTCAAAGACATGTAATGGAAATGACTTGAAAAATCCGTCCATGTCTGTTCATCTTCTATGCCGTGACGGGCAAACTCCATAATCGACTTCTTTACGTCCTCTCTGAACTCTTCGTTCGTTTTGGCTCTTCTTGCCAAGCCGATGACAGCAAACTTATTGTCCAGCTTGCCTTCCTTCACCATGCTGTAGATTGCGGGGAATAATTTCCTTTTGGCCAAATCCCCTGTCGCGCCGAAAATATAAATTAACGTGCCTTCATGATTGTTGACTGTTGTTGCCATATTTATCGACTCTTTCTTCAATGTATTTGATGAATGAGATCATCGGTTACTGATAACAGATTTTAGCATATCCCCCGCATAGGATTCAATGTTATTTCACAAGCCCGTTCTTATGAGCGTAAATCGCCGCTTGCGTGCGGTCTTCCACCCCGCACTTGGGAAATATGTACGTCACGTGAAATTTGACGGTCTTAATGCCGATGCTAAGCTCATCCGCCACTTCCTGATTAGAATTGCCGCTTGCGATCAATTGGAGCACTTCCATTTCCCGAGCTGTCAATTGTTCATGCGGCGGCCGTTCTTCTTCGCGCGGTTTGCGGAAACGATTCATCATTTTGGAAGCGACCTCGGCCTCTAAAATCGGCTTTCCTTTCACAGCGCTGCGAATCGCTTCCGCAATTTCACTGGCACGGGACGTTTTGAGCAAATAGCTGAAAGCTCCTGCTTCAATGACGGGATAAACTTTTTCATCATCGATAAAACTCGTTAATACGATCACTTTGCATTCAGGCA
Source organism: uncultured Paenibacillaceae bacterium (assembly GCA_937983035.1). GTDB lineage: Bacteria > Bacillota > Bacilli > Paenibacillales > CALAME01 > CALKAN01. Next base: position 5,132 of record CALKAN010000453.1, read on the forward strand.
AAATTTCCATCACTCTTTTTGTCGTTTCAATCCCGTCCATGCCGTCCATGACTAAGTCCATCAAAATAACATCCGGCTTGAATTCCTTGGCTAAACGAATGCCTTCTTCCCCGCTTCCAGCTTCCCCGACCACTTCAATGCCTTCTTCCGTGCTCAGCACTGCAGCAAGCCCGATCCGAACCATTTCATGGTCGTCCACTAACAATACGCTAATCGGTTTATCCGAATCCAACGCTTATTCCTCCTCACTGATTACCATCGGTACGCGAATGTCCAATTTCGTTCCCTTGCCTGGAGCCGATACAATCTGCATCGATCCGCCAATTTCATTCACCCTCTCCTGCATCGTTTCGATGCCGTAAGAAGCGTGTTTCTTTTCTTGGATGTCAAATCCGATGCCGTTGTCTCGGATAAGCAATTTGACCACATCTTGATCGATATAGAGCCTGATATCTGTTCGGCTTGCTTTCGAATGCCGCAAAATATTGGACAGCGCTTCTTGCACAATGCGGAAAAGCTGGTCCTCAACCCCCTTATTCAGACGCATCTGCCGGTCCATGTCAAACCGAATATCGATCGGCACTTTCGCCTGCAATTCCTGAATTAATTCTTCCAGTCCCTCTGCCAAACTTTTTCCTTTCAAATGCACCGGTCTCAGATGCAGAAGCAGCGCCCTCATTTCCGATTGCGCGACCGATGACATCTCCTCAATCAGCGCAATCTGTCTTTTTGTTTTGTCAATGTCTTGGTCAATCGTTCTCCCTGCCGCTGTCGCCGTCATCGAAATGGCAAACAACTGCTGACTGACGGCGTCATGCAGCTCTCGCGCCAAACGCTGCCGCTCTTCGGTGACAGCAGAGAATCTCGCTTGTTCCGCCAGCTTGGCATTGTCGGTAGACAGGCGCTGCAGCGAGCTGACCTGTTCTTCCCATTTCTTTCCTATTCGCACAAACTGATCCCGAAGCCTGCCAAATTCATCCTCTCCCATTTCAGGAATGTGATGAATCAAGCTCCCTTTCTCCAAATAAATCATTGCTTGCTGCAACTGTTCAATTCGGCGTTTCGTGCTGATGCTGAGCAAGTAGCCTAAGATTGCCCCTGCGGCAGCGGCGATGATCATTAAGGTCAAGCCGTGCATAATAAGCTGATACCAAGTTCCTTCTATCGTCAAATACCCGTAAGTGTGGAGGAAATAAAGAAACAAAAAAAGCAGCACAAGGCTGTAGCCGGACCCTTCAGCCATCTTGCGCCAGAGCATATTGGTCAACTTCTTCGGCTTTTCAGCCATCACTAGTCCCTCCCCACTCGAGTTAAAGTACTTTCACATTAATGTCTCCTACTACAAATGAACAAATCACATTTAATTTCTGTTCACTGACATCGTAATCGAAGGAGCGCCATTTCACGCGGCACATCATGCCTGCCTCATGTTCGCGGCTGATGTTCACTTCTCCGATGACGACATTGGCATCGATGGATACGGCCATGTCTGCCGGAACTAACAAATCGATATCGCCGATTACTCCTTGGAGAAGAACCGTCGTTTCATTTTCTTCTAAGATCGCATAAGACAAATCCAAATTGACTTCATTGATCACAGACCAAACACTCATATTGTAGAGCGCATATTGTTCATCGCCCTTCTTCATGCTGTGCAAAATATTTTGCTTATGCAAGTAATGAGATTGATCCGCAGCTTGCCTTGATTTCATATAAAAAAAGACGAGGCAAACGATGGCGAGCATTAATACTAATATAAAATGCTCGTGAATCAGCATCACAAGCCCGATTCCTGTCAAAAGGCACCCGAGCCGATTGTCACCTGAACGAAATTTAGCGACAGCAAGCCAAAAAACGATCAGAGCAGTAACCGTAAAGAAACCGATCATATTGCCGAGCAAAATATACAATACTGCTGCGCCGATCACAAGCATATGATTTCGTTTTCGGTTTTCCATGCTGCCGCCTCCTCCATGAACCATGGGAAGCAGCAACGGCTCGCATGAGCTCGTCAACAGCTTCCCATGTAAAATCATATCATATTTTTATATTTTTAGTTCAATTTTATTGATCCTGCTGCTGTTTTTCTTTTAACTTCGCAAGCTGCTCTTCCACTTTCTGCTTCATCACAGGGTCTTCTGACTTATAAAGCCCGGATGCGGAGAAAGGATAGGCGGATGCATCTGCCTCAGCTTCCATGCGCATGATCTTTTCTTCAATTCTGTGAAATCCTCTGGAAGCATTGGAGCCTTCAATCGGGCTCGCTGCAGAAATGGATGACATCTGTTTTCTCGCTTTGGCCATTTGCGTTCTTGCAACCAATTCATTTCGCTTGTTGCGCATTTGGTAAAAGTCGTTCTTCATTTGGTGCAATTGCTCTTTGAGTTCATGTGCTTGCTCAAACGCTTGTTGATGCAGCTTGTCATATTCCAACACTTTTTCGTCGATGCCGTACTTTTGTTCTAAATATGCGCGCGCGCTTTCTTCATTCCCCTCTTTCAATGCTTCTTCCGCTCGCGCCTCCAAGTCAGCTGCTCTTCTTTTTAACTCAGCAGCTTGCTGCGCCAGCTTTCTTTCATTTGCCATTTGTTTCGCAACGGTCACTTCAGCAGCCGCAATTTCTTCTTCCATGTCTCTCAGGTACTGATTCAGCATTACAATCGGATCTTCCAACTTATCCAGCAGTTCATTTACCGAAGCTTTCGTCATGTCTTTAATTCTTTGAAATACACCCATTTTATGATTCTCCTTTATTCAGATTTTTGATTATTTTCATACTGCGCCAATTTCTTGCGCAGCTCTTCAATTTCTTTTTCCAACGCTTTTTTCTCCACTTCTTTCATCATTTCGTCAATATGCGATGAAGATGATTGAGCTTGAGGATCGGCAGAAGCGGAGCGATAGTAAGAACCGGAACTGAAATCCGGCCCGGCCGGTCCAGCAGGTCCAGTCGGTCCAGCCGGTCCTGAACGGTAAAAGGACCCTTGCCCGCTGTTTTGATAAATATTGCTTACTTCAGACTCTTTCGGAACAACCAGACAAGCGATAATGTACAGCACCAGCGCGCTTCCGCCCGAGAAGATGATCACTGCTGCAACGATCAGGCGAATGAGCGTCGGATCTATATTGAAATAATCCGCCAAGCCGCCGCAAAGACCGCATATTTTAACATCTCTTTCCGAACGGTACAGCCTTTTCCCGCCCATGTTCTACTCTCCTTTCTTTCCTAATTTTTCTTTTAACATTGCCAAATCTCTGTCTATGTCAGGCCAATCTCTCTTGCTGCTTGTCGTCCATGCATCATTCATGCTCCAAATGCTTTGCTGAGCTTTAATTTCCCATTCCATCTCGGCCATGCGATCTTCCAAGCGCCTTACTGCCCGCTTGCCGTCAGTAACGCGGCCTAAATGTTGGCTGAATTGCTGTTGAAGCTGAATAGACTCTAAACGCGAGGCATAATAATGACGCTTCTCCAACACTTCTCTCAGCTCATCTTGCCATTCCGACAATTGCAGCGAAGCTTGCTCCAACGTATGGCTGCCTTCCTCCAGCAATTGTTTGTACTGTGCTGCTTTCTCTTCATACATAATCTTTTCTTGCAAAGCCATTCTTGCCAATTCCTCTTCTTCGGCCTTCAATGCAACAGCTGCCTGCTGCTCTCTTTTCTCAGCCATTTGCAATGCATTTAAATATTGGTATTTGACTGAGTCATTATGTTCCTTGCATTTTCTCACCAGATCCTCGACTTCCTGAATCTTTTGCTTTCGGTCTTGGATGTATTGATCGATCAAGCGAACCGGATCTTCCGACTTTTCCAGCATGTCATTAAAAGCAGCTACTGTTAAGTCCCTTACTCGTTTCATCACACTCATCACTTCACTAACCTCCCATTTTCCCTTTTGCGAATCACCAAGCTTTCTTTTGCTTCATGATGACCGATATGCCAAAATAAATGAGCACTCCAGCCAGGATCAGCCCTAAATAAGCAGATGCTTTGCCAAGCAGCATGATGCCTCCGATCAGAAGCAATGCCGTGCCGAGCACTTTTCTGCCCTGCTTGATGCCGTAGAAGCCCAAGGCCAGAATCAATATCGGCATCACAAGCCCCAGGAGCCATCCGATGGCGGGGATCAGCCACTTCAGCAATATGAACAGTCCCAGTATTACACAGATGAGCGTGATTGCGCTCTTGCCATTCCATCTCATTTTCTGCCCACCGCCTTTCCAAAACTCCATGTTATCGTTGTTCTTGATTATTATTGTAAATGTTTCGCATGAGATCTAAAACAGACCTGTGGCGGTTTTTGCTCCTGGACTTAGGTCGGGGGACACGCCAGCCTCATGGCTGATTTTCAGCAAGAGGGAAGATCAAAGCAGCAAAGCGTGCAGCAAGGCAACGCTTGTCCTTTGCGCTCAAACAAAAAAAGCTTTACAGAACAATGCCCGTAAAGCGATCAATTGGATACATGGGGATATGATCATTCGTCTTCGTTTTAGGAAGCTGGATAAAGTGGCGAATATTCAATGTTCGCGATACCATGGTCATTTGAGCGCAAGAACCGATGAACATCCCAGCCGATGCAGACACGCCGATCACTCTGATTTCTTCAACCCGTATATACGGATCATCATGAATTCTTGATGTGAAGACATTTTCCCGCCTTTTCACTTCCGGAATCGGTTCAGAAAATGCGGAAAACATCGATAGAGGCGCCTCATCCCCTGCAAAATCAGCGACTTCCCGCTGCAGAGCGAAGATGTCCGCCTCAGCCTGAAATCTCGCCGCATCTCCCGCATTCAAGATGGAAGATTGTCCGACGTTGTCAACTCTTACATATCGGACAACAGCAGTTCTAGGCGGGGTCACTTTTGACCCTCGCCGGCATCAGCGGCGGCGCCCCAACGATTAAAGATTCAGGCGGCGTATCAAACAAAGAAGAGCACACGATCCAATCCGCATCCCCAACGATGAAAACGGATGAAGCGCTGACGCCCGTAATATTGATTTGCTTCACGCTTAACGATTTGTTCACGACGGTAAAGTTCACGTTGCATTCCCGCCTTTCAATTGACTCATATGCCTTTCCAAAGCAGCAATCACGTCGGATTTTGTCTGCTCATAAATTTCTTTTTCCGCTTCAGTTTGATTTTCGGACGTAATCGTCCGCTGATGCAAATAATAGTTAATGCGCTTATCCACTTGCTTGCGCAAATCAAAAATCAATTGCTCCCTGTAGGAATCTCCGAGCAGCGTTTGGTATTTTTCTTCTAATTTCCGAATTTCAGCCGAAGCCTGTTCATTTAAATATTGATGAATCTGGTCGCGAACACGATGAAACAACTCCATTTGCAATGGCGTGTACTCTGTCAAATCAGCATCTTTGCCTTGATCTCCCAGTTCAATATCCTCGATCTTGCCCGCTGCCTCTTGCGGCGTGAAACCGATATTTAATGTGCCTTCCAATGTTTCTACCTTTAATTGATCAAATCGGTATTCTACTTTTTCGATATGCACCGGTTTCGATTGCCTCAACTCATTGATCTCCCGCTTCATTTCTTCCAGCGCTTGTTCCAATTGTTTCAGCCGTTCATCTTGCTGTTGAACATCTTTATGCAGCTTTTCGATATAAGAATAATAATAAGGATACTCGTACATCGGTCCCGTTCACCCCTGGAAGAAAATTTATCGCACCCGGGCATAAGCGCCTCATCAAAATGTTAAGGAAGCGTAATTAACGGCGTAAATGCAGGCGGCATCGAACTTTGACCATTCAGCCCATTTTTGAGTTCAGGAGCAGGTCCCGCATATCCGCCCGTATTATACAAATTGGACAATCCTTGGATCATGCCGGAACTTCCGATTTGCAAAACGGATGAATTGCTGACATTGTTCACCCGAAAATGATGAATAATAATCGTTTGATGAACAGTGAAATGCATGGCCGATCTCCCTTGTCATTTTTTTTAGTTGGCGCTTTGCGTTGACGAATCAATGGCATCAGGATCCACTGTGTTCGTATTGCTTATTGCATTATAAATTTGGGGAAAATCACCAGTACTGAATGAGCCCGCTCCGGCATACGTTTTTGAGGTGCTTTTCGGCGACATGTTAAAGGTATCCCCAATATTCACGATGCCGCTGCTTCCGACGCTGATGATTTTTATATTTCCTACGATTGCAGGCATGCTTAACACCCTTCATTTATATAATAACCGCATTCGTGCACTGTACTGTATTGTATGACGACAACTGCCCAGACGTTCACCCTCGGAAGAATCCGCGAATATACATATATTATAATTATTCATGGAGGTACATGATTATGAGCAACTCCTTTGACTGGAACAACTTCAACAAAATATTTCAACAATTTTTTCCGCAAGGAACGAATATGGGCTTAGGACCAAAAATCGACTTGTCCTGGGTGAATAAACATATCGAAGAAACGCTGAAGCAAGCCATGCCTCAATCTTCTCCGCGCAAATCAGCCCCGCCTTCCTACGCTTATGATATGGTGGAAATTCACAACTATGTGATCGTCAAGTTGACCATGTCTGAATCGGAAGCCAGAAATGTTCGGCTCAGCGCGAGTTCGAGCCAATTGAAAATTTACAGCGATTCCTCCCGCAAACAACAAATCATTCCGCTGCCTGCTTTGATCGAGCCGGAATCGAGCAAAGCGATCTACAAAAACAACATTTTGGAAATTCGTCTTCTGAAACATGAAACCGCAGAACGCTTCTCCCAACTAAATATCCGCTTTATATAATGTAAATCGGCATGTTACAAATAAGCTTCTGATGCGAAGCCTTCATATAATCGTCCGCCATACGGGGCAATGATTTGGTCTGCCCATGCGATCATCATTTGCACGGATCCTGAACGAAAAAATTCGCGCAAACTTTCAACCCCCTGCCGGTACAAATGGGGGCTCGCTTGTTCCAGTTCACGTTTTAACCATTTTCCTTCGCCGATCCACTTGTCGTTGACCCTCAGCCAAAAGCGGCAGCACAACATGAACAGATGGATCGCAATAAATTGCGCTTCCTCCATCGAATGCGCGTCTGCCAAATCTATTAAATTTTCCGTGATTTGAAAGCGCGCTTGATTCATCTCATCCAACGACCATGGCGCCGGTCCTGATTTCAAATACCGTTCTGCCTGACGTTTCAATGAGTTGGCCAAGCCATTGTCAACAACGACCTTTCCTTCCGCAATCATCCTCATAATCGTCGGAAGGCCCTGCTGGGCGTTATATTCAAACAATTTCTCCAACCCTTTTACAGGAAAAGCAAACAATTCGACCGGACGCTGTTCAAACGTCAAAACTTGCCTGTAAGCAACTTCTGCCTGTTTGGAAAAAGCGACGACATCCAGGTCTGATCCAGCACTGCACTGCATGTTGGCCGCACTGCCGGCTAACATCACGACATCAAAAGATTGCAGATGCTGATCAGCGAATCTTCGAACAATGTTCAAGGGCTGTTCATTCATCCGACGCCCTCCTCCATGAAATTTCATCTTGGCATCAAGCCGAAATTGCTTTGATTAGAAAAATACGAACCGTTAAACTTTCTAATCGCTGAACTGGTAACGTTGAAAGACG
>CALKAN010000454.1 GCA_937983035.1 uncultured Paenibacillaceae bacterium
TTTTCGCATTTTGGCGCGGTGACGGAAGAAGAGTTGAAAGAAATCGAAACGAAAGTCAATGAACAGATTTGGAAAAACATTCCGCTGACGATCGATTATATGCCGCTGTCCGAGGCGAAAGCGATCGGGGCGATGGCTTTGTTCGGCGAAAAATACGGAGACATCGTTCGCGTCGTTCAGATCAGCGATTACAGCATCGAATTGTGCGGCGGCTGTCATGTCGATTCGACAGGGCAAATCGGGCTCTTTAAAATTGTCGGCGAAAGCGGCATCGGTTCCGGCGTGCGCCGAATCGAAGCCGTCACAGGCAAATTCGCATACCAGTTCGTTGAAGAGCAGCTGCAATTGCTGAAGACAGTCGCTGCCGGGCTCAAATCAAGCATTCAAGACGCGCCTCAGCGCTTGGAGTCGCTGCAGCAGCAATTGCGCGAAGTGATGCGGGAAAATGAATCGCTTCGCAGCAAGCTGAACAGTTTGGAAGCCGGTTCTTTAACCGACCAAGTGAAAGAAGTAAACGGGGTGCCGCTGCTGGCAGCGAAAGTGAATGCCGGCGGCATGGACAGCTTGCGCGATATGGCGGATGAAATGAAGCAAAAACTGAGCTCTGCCGTGATCGTCCTCGGTGCTGAACATGACGGCAAAGCGCTGCTCATCGCTGCAGTGACGAAAGATTTGACGGCTCGCGGCCTGCATGCCGGCCAGATCATTAAGCAGATCGCTCCGATTTGCGGCGGCGGAGGCGGCGGTCGCCCGGATTTGGCGCAAGCAGGCGGCAAAAATCCAGCCAAATTGGATGAAGCATTAAAACACGCAGAGAAAATTATCACAGAAATTTCCTGAAAATAGAGGATTTTCGATCCATGGCAGAGAATGTATGACGGAAATGATGATCAAGTTCAGACGAACCAGTTCATCTGGGAGGTGTTGCGATTGGACAATATGGATAAAACGATGCAATTTAAAGTTCATGCTGAAGAAGTGAAAACTCCGGCACAAGAAGTACTGCTCACGGTATATGAAGCATTGCAGGAAAAAGGGTACAATCCCATTAACCAAATTGTAGGATATCTGTTGTCCGGCGATCCTGCCTATATACCGAGACATAAAAATGCCCGCAGCTTGATCAGCAGGCATGAGAGAGATGAACTGATTGAAGAGCTCGTTCGTTCTTACTTGAATCATCATCGGTGATATGTCAACCCCATGGAGCGGTCCCCTCGCGGCGCGGGGGGATGGACAAAGCATTGTTTTTACGGTCAGGATGTGTTTAGATGGACAGGTGGCTCGGTTTTGATTACGGCGATAAAATGATCGGCACAGCGGTAAGCGATGCGCTGGGCTGGACTGCACAAGCTTTGGAATCGATCCCGAACACGAGCAGGGATGAAGTTTTTGCGCGCATTCAAGCGCTCAGCGAGCAATACGATGTCAGCGGCTACGTCGTCGGACTTCCGAAAAATATGGACGGTTCGATCGGCGAGCGAGGGAAAATTTGCATGGCATTTGCGGAAGAGCTTGAGCAGAAGTTCAAGAAGCCGGTTTATCTTTGGGATGAGAGGCTTTCCACGATTTCGGCAAACCGAACGCTGCTGGAAGCCGATGTCAGCCGCAAGAAAAGAAAAAAAGTGATTGACAAAATGGCAGCAGTGCTGATCTTGCAAGGATTCATGGATCGAAAACAAAATGAAGAACGGGGTGTTTGAACATGACTGAACAGCAAAATAATGAAGAAAAGCCAGAATTGATTTATATACCGGACGATGAAGGCAACGAAGAAGAATTTGAAGTGATCATGCGTTTTGAAGTCGATGATTCGGATCGAAAGTACATGATGGTCATTCCTACGGACCAGGCAGACGAAGAAACGGATGAAGTATATGCCTTTCGCTATGAGGAAGACGACGAAGGCATCAAATTGTTTACAATCGACGATGATGATGAATGGAACATTGTTGAAGATACGTTTCATACGCTGCTGTCCGAATTAGAAGACTCGGAAGAGGATAAATAGGAGATGCTAAAGGGCGGACGTGTCCGTCCTTTTTTACGGCATTTTGCAAGACGTTATGTAAGGCAGGGGATCCCATTTGTTTTCTAACGATTACGGCCATTCAAAACCGCGAAAAAAATGGATAAAATCACTGCTCTTGTCTTTCTTCTTAATTGTGCTGCTTCTTGCAGGCTTGGCGATCGGCACGATGTTGTACATCGCAAAAGCGCTTCAGCCGGTGGAGCCGCAGTCTGAACCGGTGCATGTGGTGGTGGAGCCCGGGATGAGCTCTGCCCAAATCGCGCGATTGCTGGAGCAGCACGGACTCATCCGCAATGCTGAAATCTTTCGTTATTATTTATATTACAAAGGCAAGGGCAGCCGCATGCAAGCAGGCGAATATGCGTTTACGCCCGGCGATTCGTTGGATGAAATTAAGATCGGAAG
>CALKAN010000455.1 GCA_937983035.1 uncultured Paenibacillaceae bacterium
CGCCGTTGCGCGCTGCGGACACCGCTGCCGCCACCCCTTCCGGCTCCCCGCCGATGACGGCTAATTCATAGATGTCTGCCTCCGGTTCCGTGACCAATGTTTGAGCTAGCGCTTCTTCATCGATAACAATTTGTACAGGCCAATCGTTTGCCCAATTCCATATGATCATCACGACGGCAAAACTTATGACTGCTGCTGCAACGACGAACCATTGTTTCAATTTCAATCTGTATTCTCCCTTTCCCAATCACATGTGACATTGATCCATGCATAAATCTGCACTTCTAAGAACCCTAATGTTATTAGACGCGGATTAAGCTGATTTGTTGCTGGCAGCCGCGATTTAAGATTGCTGCGATTGCGACGAGGCACGAAGCGCAGAAACAGACGGCCTTTTATGCTGATACCACCCGTAAAACAAGATCAGAATGATTACAAAATCGATCAGATCGCCGCCGTAATACATCAGCATCGCGCCTGTCTTGGCTTGAACGGGATCAACGCCTGCCGGCGGTGATGCGTAAATCAGTTTTGATAAAATGCCATGCCCGGCCAAAGCAAACAGAAATACAACCGCGCGATGCAAAAAACGATAACGATGCGGCGTCGGATCGATATATATCATCGATGCAGCAAACAAATATCCAGCCATAAACACATGAATATGCACGATACAATATAACATATCGTGCGCATGCATCAGATGAAAAAGCGGCGTCCGGTACAGCAGCCATAATCCGCCAATATTTAGAAACGAAGCCGTAATCGGATGGCTGACAAAACGGACATAGCGGCTTTTTCTTAACAGGCTCGCAAGCGTTCTGGCCTGTTTCACCGGCAGCGTCCGGAAAACAAGCGTCATCGGTGCAGCGAGCACCAGCAGCAACGGCGCCAGCATGCCGAGCAGCAAATGACCAACCATATGATAAACAAAATCTTCATGACCCCGTTGTGCAATCGGACCGACAACCGCCGCCAGAGCGCATGCCATGCCCGCAATCCAGCAAAGCGTGCGCCGCATTGGCCACGGCTTGTAAGTTCGATTGCTGCGAAATACAGCCAGCACGTATGCTGCAATGACGGCACAAAAAAGAATCGTCCAACTGATTTCTATCAGCGAAGCTGAATGCACAGCAAGAAATATATTCATCGGCATGCCTTTCCTTCATTCGCAGGTCGTTTGCGGATCATATAGATGCCTGTGATTAACAATGCAGCAGCAATGAAATTCCACGTGATATCATACGGCAAAAGATTGACGTCATAACGAATCTGATGGATCCGCATGATCTTGTGCTGCACAATGCCGTCATACAATTGAAAGCCGCCGGCTCCAAGGAGAAAACCGGACAGCCATCTTGTCCGCTCAAACGCTTGTCTTCTCCTTAGATCTGCAAATAGAAAAAAAGCGCCGGCTGTCGCAAACCAACTGAAGGCATGAAAGAGCCCGTCCGAAACAATCCCGGCGGCTGTTGTGGATCGATCATAGAAGTGATGCCAGCGCAGCAACTGATGAAAAACGACTTCATCAATAAAGGACACAAAACCGATGCCAAGCAAAATGCCGGACCATAGGTTTTGTGCATTGAACTTCTTCTTAGCTTCCATCTTTATCGACACACCTGCTTTTTTGATTATGTTGCTGCTAAACTGACCTAATTATGCTTCAGCGGCGTTTCGCGGCTGTGCTTGAGCAATGTTGCAGTTGTACTTGAGCAATGTTGCAGTTGTGCTTGAGAGACGTTGCGGTTGCAGCTGATGCATCATCATGATCAACCATGATGTTCACCTGCGTCCCCTGCTCATGCAGATCGGCATGCATGCTGCTTGCCTTGCATAAAACAGCCGCTGGAAATGTTTCGTTCAAACCGCATAAATGACCGCTTAAAATGCGTCGGCCAAAACGAAAAAAACGCCTCGCTTGCGCATAGCAGGAGGCGTTCATTTTTATATCAGTTTCCGGCTTGGCATAAATGTCATTACTCCGGCATGTGCCGTTACTCCAGCACAGAAGCCGGGCCAAAAAATTCAAAGTGAATTTGTTCCGGCGACACCCATTGTTTCAAGATTTGATTGACAGTTTTCATGAACGGGATCGGACCGCAGAAATAATATTGCGCCTGTTCTTTGTTCGGAATGACCGTTTGAAGGAAATCGGCATCGATGTATCCTTCTTTGTCAAAATTTTTCTCCTTGCGGTCTTTGTCAGTCGGCTTTTCATAGCATACATAATATTTAATATTATCACGCTGCGCAGCTAATTCGCTCACTTCGCCGTGCATGGCGTGCACGTCGCCGTTGATCGCTGCATGAATAAAAATAATTTCGCGCTCCGGCTGCTTTTGCGCTGCGGCATGGAGCATGCTAAGAAGCGGCGTTATGCCGACTCCCCCGCTGATCAACACCAACGTGGAGCGATCATTCATGTCTAATGCGAAATCGCCTGCCGGCGGACTAATATAAAGCACGTCATTTTCTTGCACTTCGCGGTGCAGATAGTTGGAAACGATGCCGTCAGGCTGCGTGCCGTACCCGCTTTCGCGCTTCACGGAAATGCGGTAATAATCTTTGCCCGGCGCATCCGATAAACTGTACTGCCGAATATGCTGATATTGTTCTCCCTCGATCTCCATTTTGACGCTGATATATTGTCCGGGCAGAAATTCGCTGATCGGGCCGCCGTCTTCAGGCTTTAAATAAAAGGACGCAATGACATCGCTCTCTTTGACTTTTCTTTCGACGATGAAAGGCCGGAATCCTCTCCAACCGCCTTCCTTTTTCGCTGCTTCTTCATACATCTCATGCTCTGCATCGATAAAGACTTTGGCAATGACTTCATACGCTTCTTTCCAAGCTTGAATGACTTCGTCTGTCGCTGCATCGCCCAACACGTCTTTGATCGCTGCCAGCAAGTTTTCGCCCACGATCGGATACTGTTCCGGCACAACCCCCAAGCTGCGGTGTTTATGGGCGATCTGCTTGACGGCGGGCATGATTTGTTCCAACTGATCTATATTAGCGGCTGCAGCATAAACAGCATTAGCCAGCGCCTTTTGCTGTCTGCCTTTCCGTTGATTCGCATGGTTAAAAATATTCAACAGTTCTGGATGATTCGTAAACATCATTTGATAAAAACGTTTGGTGATCGCTTCACCATGAGTTTGCAAGACAGGCACCGTTGATTTAATGATTTGAATCGTTTCTTGACTTAACATGGCTCATTCTCCTTTTTCATTAACTTTAAATCATAAGTTAAGTGTAAAGCTTGGAGAGAAGGCCAAAGTGTGATGAGCATCACATTTTGCTTGACAAAATGATGACAACCTGTTCGTCATTTTCACAGAAATGTGAAAATGAGCTGCCCGCTCATTGCATGAACTGCTCTCCTCAAAAGCAGTCCTGATTTTTGTTCATTCAGGCGTCTGCTTTGAGGGAGCATATCAGCAACAATGAATAATGGCAGCTCTCTTGCTTCGACTTCGATTATTGTCCGGGCAGTTCCAGCCACTCAAAAGGAGTTTCCGACGCTTTTAAACCATACTCGATAATCGTAATGACATCGATCGTTTCTTCCGACGGCACCGCCGGAATGCCGCTGTCGAAAAAGCCGACTAAATTTTCTATGAACTTCATAAAGAAATTCGATTCCGCTGTTAATATGCGGCAATTTCCAGATGCATCGGACACTCCCAGCATAAACGGGCAATTGCCGCCCAAATGGTGAAGGCTCGCTTGTTTGCCTTCGCCAAAATCGATGATGAGCGACGGGGTTTGAGCCGAGCCCGTATACATCACCCGCCGCGGGCGCGACTTCATCATCATCACGATCGGCTCCACTTGATGGATCATATAATTGTCCATCTTTCCCGGCCCCCAGCTCGCAATCGTATGCACGGATCCTTTTTCGACTTGCTCATACTCTTCGGCAAAGCGCAAAGCAGAAGTCGAATACATCGGCGTGCCGTGCTTTTCAGCCAGTTGAAACAGTCTCAGCGCCGTTTCGCGATCGGGAGCAAATGTTTTGTCGATGTAAGTCGGTTTGCCGGACTCCAGCGGCAATTGGGAAAGCTCTTCATGAAATTCAGGATTGTCGGGAGAAAGCACGACCAAATAATCGCTTTTTTCTACCACTTCTTCGATCGAATCCACAAGTTCAATCCCGTGCTGCTTGCACCAATCTGCATTGCTTGTGCCGCCCGGCTTGTCAATTTTTCCGTATGCGTACTGCACTTTCATCTTTCCGCCGGACGCTTCTTCGATCCAGGCCGGATACTTGTCTGCGTGAAATTCATCGAGATAATAGTCGATAAACCCGATTTTTTTCAAGTGGAAGACCTCCTGCATCAGTCTAGAACAATTTCCCTTCCTTGTTCCGATGAGTCATACAAAGCTTGCATAATTTGAGCGGTAATAATCGCAGTATCAATATGTGACGGCTGCCTTTTTCCGGTTTTCACTGCTTCAATGAAACTGTTGATTTCATTTTCAAACATTTTGCCCATATTGTATTTTGGCTTCGTTTCCAGCAGAACGCCGTCTTTCGACGTATAGAATGTAAAATCAGCTCCGTAATTCAGGCGAATCCCGCCTTTATCGCCCAAGAAATCGATGAACATTTCGTTCTCGCCGATATTTTGCGCCCACGCTCCGTTCAACGAAATCGAAGGACCGGATGTTCGAATCATGCCCGTGATGAAATCTTCCACGTCATAAGTTCCGTCATAGTTTGGCGGCCCTGCCCACATGTTTACGTAAGCATAATTTTTCATGTCTTTGCCCAGTTTGCTGTATGCTTGTCCAGTCACCGTTTTCGGCTTTGGATCACCCGTGCAGTACATGACGATGTCCAGGAAATGCACGCCCCAGTCAATCAGCACTCCGCCGCCGGCGATCGATTTCGTAGTAAAGGCGCCGCCTAGTCCAGGGATGGAGCGATGGGAACGGAAACTGGCGTACACGTGATACACTTCTCCGAGTTCGCCGTCTTCAATCATTTTCTTGATCAAATTCACGCTCGTGTTATAACGGTTCACAACTCCGATGTTCAGCACCTTGCCTGTTTCATGCTGCACTTTTTGCATTTCCAGCGCTTCTTCATATGTTCTGGCTGCGGGCTTTTCACAAAGCACATGCTTGCCTGCACGGAGACAATCGATCGTGATCGGAGCATGCACATTGTTCGGCGTGCATACAGAAACCGCTTCTACTTCGGGATCGTCCAAGATGATGCGATAATCATCGATCGCTTCGCCGCACTTGTATTCTTTTACCGCCTTCTCTGCTCTTTCCTTAATAATGTCGCAAAAATATTTGATTTCTACTTCATCGTTTGCCATGTAAGCCGGGATGTGCGCACTGTTTGCAATCGTTCCGCATCCAATGACAGCCACTTTAATTTTCGACAAAATCAATCCCTCCATCCGATTAAATGTACACATCCATTATACCGTTCTTTGGAAAAAAGTACATGTCCTTTCCATGATCCTTTCCGTAAAATTCAAACATTGTTATCATTTGATGAATTTTAATTTTTATGCATCTGCGGCTGTTTATCCAAATGCTGCAGTTTCAGCAATTTGCAAGCATATCTTTCATAGAAAACAGATATTTATTATTAAAAAGGAAAGGAGGAGGCATGCATGGCGCTTCTCGTTCAGCTCGCCCTCATTGTGATCATCATACGCTGTGTCTATGTCGGCATCAATTTAGTCAGACAATCCAAGAAAGATTGGCTGAATATCGCATTTTATGTTGCTGTAATCATCGTAGCGCTTTCATTGTTTTTTTAGATGCTTCGATCATATTTTTTGCAATTTGCAAGACATCATATGTCGCAAATCACATGATTCAAATCATATGCCGCAACGCACGAATAAACGCTCAAATAAACACTCAAATATTGCAGCAAACAAATATTGTGCGCACATATCTTTGGAAGTCCGCTTATTACGCGCCGCGGGCTTCTTTTATTTCATATCTTTCCGATAAATATAACATTGATAATCTCTCAGCACGTTTTCTGCGACGTATCCCCTTCTTTCATAAAAACAAACAGCAGCCGCATTTTTCATGTCTACAAACAAACGCACGCAATTCAGATTGCGCTGCTTCATCGCATATCGTTCCGCTCGATTCAACAGCGCAGTGCCGATTCCTTGCGATCTGACTTCGGGACTGACAGCCAGCATGTCGATCCACAAATTAGGAGGCGCGGAGATGACATGAATGAAGCCCGCCGCCTTATTTTCAGGCAATAAATAAATGTAAGTTCTGCCTCTGCGCAGCCGGCGCAGCATTTCCTCGCGATTCCATTCCAGCTCTGGGAAAGTCTGCTTTGCTTTCGGAAACAATTCGCTTTTCACTAATCGCAGGATGCTGTTTGCGTGAGCTTTGCTTTTGCTCAGACGGATCATTGCTGCCCTCCTTTGCAAACTTGCGTCTGCATCATACTATGTCGCATCACTTGCGGTGATTGGGTTTGCCAATCAAATCGATCGAAATAGGCGCTCAACTATACGACAGAAGAACAGTCTGCATAAGATATGGAGAACAAGGATGTCATTTGCATATGCGATGTCCGCATGGAGGGGAGTGTAATAACTTGAATCCAGCTCAAATCAAAAAACTGATCGGTCAACACGTATACGCGCTCAAAAAAGACGGAACACAAATATCAGGCAAACTGGTCCGCGTGAAAGGGAAGCAATTGTATATCCGAAACGGCTCTGACGGCAAGGCAAGAACGAGCGCCGTCATTCCTTTAGTATTGTTTGATTTGCTGGCGATCGGCACTGGACCATACGGCTATGGATATGGGTACGGATACGGCGGCTATCCGTATGGGCCGTGGTTTGCGCCCGGCGGGTATCCCGGTTGGTACGGCGGATACGGAGGATATGGCGGATACGGCGGATACGGCGGATATGGAGGCGGGTACGGCAGCTATGGCGGCGGATATCGCCCCAAAGGTCCGAAAGCTCTCAAATAAGAGAATTTGATCTTTTGTGAGAATCGCAAAAAATATTTGATTCGGGCTGCTTGAACATCGATTTTAAGCAGCCCTAATGCCGTAAAAAAGAGACAAAAGTTTGAAAAACAGCAAGTTGTCACAAAAAATTCAAACTATATGATCTGAAAAAACGTTTGGACAAGCTTCTAATACTTGTTTGAATCCATGCTTTAAGGTTAAAATAGGAACAGACATAGAATGGATGGATAGGGGGAAACGAACATGACAACGAAATCGCAAGCGCTTGGCATAAGTCCTATGAGTACAATCCCGCAACCGGGCACAGGTGTCTTTAGGAAAGATTCGATCCAGGAATCAGCCTAAATACTTAAGCAATGAATACTGAAATGGAGTGAACTAATCGTGCATAAATGGATTATGGCAGGGCTGCTCATCATCGCATGCAGCCTTGGCATTGGTGTGATCATTTATCAGGCGTTAACAGCGGAGGGAGATAATACTCCGTCAGCAGATGAATGGGCGAACTTTGTCGTAGATGCAGCAGCAGCGCAAGAATTGTACAGTCAGAACTGCTTAAGTTGTCATGGCGCGGATTTTGAAGGCGGTCCTGCTGGACCGGCTCTGACGAATGTAGGTGACCAAATGGAGCGTCCATCGATCGCCAGAAAGATTAAAAACGGCGGAGGCGGCATGCCTGCATTCGGCACAATGCTTAACGATGATCAAATCAACAACTTAGCCGTATGGCTGTCCGAGCAGACATCATCCGCTCAACCGAATCAGCCGGGAGAAGAGGCTGAAGGCGCAGCTGAATAATTGCCAAGCGAACATTCAGCCAACATGCTGCAGTAATATGTAACCTCTATCTAACGAACGAGCCGCTTGCATTGGCATCGCCAAGCAAGCGGCTCGCTTCCATTTTCCTTATGCATATTTTTTACTCCGCATCGCTGGATGTCATCTTCTTCAAAAGAAACAACAACAATTTTTGATTATGTTCCGAAATGCGGTTGAGCCTTGATTGTATGAAATGATTCCGCACGCTCTTTCCGCGCAAACCTTCTTGCTTTCCTTTGTCTGTCACTAAAATCCAAACGATCCTCCGGTCTTTTTCATCGCGTTGGCGCTGGATTAACCCGTTCTTTTCCATTCGATCCAATAACGTTGTCACTGCTGCAGGAGTGGTAGCCAATATTTGGAGCAAATCAGAAGCTTTGTTTCGTTCGTCCTTGCGGGTCAGCAGAAATTCCAGCACTGTTAATTGGCTCTCCGTCAACGGCGCCAAATGTTTATCCATATACATTTTCATTTCCTTGGAAAACTGGTTCCACACTTTTGCAAAGGCTTCCGCATCCATTTCAGGCCCCCCGTTTCCCCTACGGCTTCTTTTTCAACTGAGCGAGCCATGCCCAGCGTCTTTCCGATTTCTTCTTGTACTTCGGCAATGCTTTGTACAGTTCAATCGTTTCTTTGTAAGCATCCGCAGCATCTTGGCTGCGCCCTAACTTGTCATACAAACGTCCTAACCGATAATATGCCTCGCAAGAAGAGGACTGCATATCTTTAAACCTTTCCAAATAAGCGGCGGCTTTCACAGGATCTGAATCAGAGTATGCTTCTGCCAAGTGCAGCAGCGGCTGACCGTATTTCACCCGCGGATTGCCTTGCAATGCCCGTTCGATCAATGACGCGCCTTGATCCACTTTTCCGGTTTTCATTAATGCCAAGCCAAGCTCTGCTTTGATTTCATCCGAATCGGGATTCGCTTCATGCACTTCTTGCAAATACGTCAAAGCTTGGGCAAACTTCTTTCGTTCCAAATAAAGCCTTCCTAATTCTGTTTTTAAAGATTGATTAAAGGGGCTGAGGCTGAGTTCTTGTTTCAGTTTGGCGATGCGCCGAGATGTTTGGATCGGCTTAAACAGATTAGGAGCAAATCCTATAAATCTCCGATCTACAAAATATAAAATCAAAATGACAAGCAGCAATGCGATCAATGGATTGCCTAAAATCACCGTAAAAATAAAGAACATCAGCAGCTTGGACAAAAGGCTCACTCCCTCCTTTATTGTTCTTAAGCTTCTCGGAATTTACATTCCGTTGTAGACTCTAGCATCCCAGCTAGGGTC
>CALKAN010000456.1 GCA_937983035.1 uncultured Paenibacillaceae bacterium
TTGGACGCCGGGAAGGTTCCGGCGAACAACGGGCTGGGCGACATCGGCCGCGGTCGCATGGTCGCCTACAATATACTCAATATCGGCAGATATAAGCTGGCCGCAGGCTGCGTTGGCACGTCGAAATGGGCGTTGGAGCTGTCGCTGGAATACGGCAAACAGCGCAAGCAGTTCGGCAAGACGCTGGTGGAATTTCCGCTTGTGAGCGGCATGCTCGCTGACATGGCAGTCCGCACCTACGCTGCGGAAAGCATGGTTTATCGCACGTGCGGCTGTTTCGACCATGCAATGGGAGAATTGGATAAACAAGCACCCGATTACAGCCGGCAAGCTGCTCAAGCGATCGCGGAATATGCAATTGAGTGTTCCATTAATAAAGTGTTTGCCACAGAAGCCTTGGATCAGACTGCGGATGAAGGAGTGCAAATCCACGGCGGATACGGATATATGCAAGAATACATGATTGAACGAATTTATCGAGACTCGCGCATTAATCGCATTTTTGAAGGAACGAACGAAATCAATCGGCTGCTCATTCCCGGCACTTTGCTGCGGCGTGCGCTCAAAGGCGAACTTCCGCTCATCGAAGCGGCAGAATCTTTGCAGCAAGAATTAATCGCGTACATGCCGCCGATCATCAGCGAAAACGAAGATCTGGAGCAAGAAAAGGAAATGATTCGTTCCGCGAAAAAAATATTTTTGATGGTTGGCGGAAGCGCTGTGCAAAAATATCAGCTGGAACTGGAACAGCAGCAAGAAGTGCTGAAATGTTTGGCAGACATCATCATTTCCATCTATGCGATGGAATCGGCTTGGCTGAGGGCGAAAAAGACGGCAGCAAGCGCCCGCGCTGCCGGTTCAGCTGCATTGCAAAAACAGTATGCGACGGTGATCGTGCACGAGCATATGGGGCAGATCGAACAGAAAGCAAAGTTGGCGCTCGCTGCGATGGATGAGGGCGATGAAATGCAAATTAAAATGTCGCTGCTGCGCAAGCTAACCCGTTTTCCCGCAGCGAATCTGATCAAGTTGAAACGCGAAATTGCATCACAACTGATTGGAGCAGGGGCTTATAAAGCATGAAGGAGCCGAATCCATCTTTTCTTAAGCGGCTTGAGGAAGCTGCAAAGGGGACGTTTTGGGAATATGTTGGCGGAAAGCTGGAGCGGTTGTCGGATGAGGAAGTTCACGTCACGCTGCAAGCGAAGCGTCATCATTTGAACGGCATCGGAATTTTGAACGGGGGTGTTCACGCTTCTCTGTTGGATAATGCGATGGGGATTGCAGCGATGGCAGCCCGGCCGGCGGAAAAAGTGGTCACTTCCGCGCTGCACTTGCATTATTTAGCCCCGGTGAAATTGGAATTGATTCATGTGAGAGCAAAAGTGCTGCATGAGACCCGGTCCATGATTACGACTGAAGGACGTCTAACAGGCGAAGACGGCCGATTGTGCGCCTATGCAACAGCTTCTTATCGTATCTTTTATTCGTATTCTGACAAGGCAGGTGATCGCGATGGGAAGTGACATTTGGGGGCTCGTGCATTTTTGGCTCTTTCTCATTGCAGCAGGGCTTGCGCTGAAGTGGTTCGCGCAAGCCGTTTACAGCCGCGTTGCGTTTATTATGCTCGGCGAAAAAAGGGAGCTGAAACGAGATTTAAAAGAAAGAATCAGACAGATTGCGGTTCAAATGTTCGGGCACCAAACGCTGCTGAAAGAACGAGGTCCCGGATGGATGCATGTGATTATGTTTTACGGATTTATCATTTTGCAATTCGGCGCTGTTGATTTAATCGGAAAAGGGCTCGTTCCCAATTGGCATCTGCCGCTTGGAAACGCCTATCCGTACTTTCAATGGTTTCAAGAAATGACGGTTTTGTTTGTGCTCGGCGCAGTTTTCTACGCTTATTACCGGAGATATATTCGCAAAGTGAAGCGATTGAAACGGGGATGGAAAGCAGGCGTCGTCCTCTGGTTCATCGGATCGCTGATGCTGTCCGTGCTGCTTTCGGAAGCTGCGCTGACATTGGCGGAAGCAAGGACAGTTTCGTTGTTCCGGCCGGCTTCCTCTTTAATCGCACTCGCGCTTCATCCTGTTTCAGCGGATGCCGCCGGCGCGATGTTCTATGTTTTTTGGTGGGCGCATTTGCTCATCTTGCTTAGTTTTTTAGTTTATGTTCCGCAATCGAAACATGCTCATTTATTGTTTGCGCCGTTTAATATTTTTTTTCGCAAGTTAGAGCCGCCGGGCAAGCTCAGCCATGTTGACTTTGAAGATGAAGATGCGGAAGAGTTTGGGGTCGGGCGAATTGAAGCATTTGCCCGTGATCAGCTGCTCGATTTGTACGCTTGCGTGGAATGCGGGCGCTGCACGGCTGCGTGTCCGGCGTCGATGACAGGAAAGCTGCTTTCGCCGATGGACTTAATCGTCAAGATGAGAGATCATTTAACGGAAAAAGGGTCTGCTATCACTTCGCGAAGCCCGTGGGTGCCTGCTTTTGCCTTTTCAGGGCAGCAGCATTTGAAAACTTCAGATGAAACAGATTTAAAGACGGATTCGTTTTCTCTGGGCGCTGATGCGAGCTTAATCGGCGATGTGATCACTGAACAAGAGCTGTGGGCTTGCACGACATGCCGGCAATGCGAAGAGCTTTGCCCTGTCGCTAACGAACATGTTGATTTCATCATCGATATGCGAAGATATTTAGTCATGACAGAAGGGAACGTGCCGGCAGAAGCTCAGCGGACTTTAAACCATATTGAACAGCAGGGCAATCCTTGGGGATTGCACCGCCGGGATCGCAGCGAATGGATGAAACAGATCGGAGACTCTGCAAACGTAAAGACAGTGCAGGAAGCAGATTCGTTTGAGTATTTATTTTATATCGGATCGATGGGATCTTACGACCGGCGCAGCCAGAAAATTATTAAGGCGATGATCAAAATTATGAACCATGCGGGCATTTCGTTCGCGGTGCTCGGAAACGAAGAAGGCAGTTCGGGCGATACGGCGCGCAGACTCGGAAATGATTATTTGTATCAGCAGCTGGCGGCATCGAACATCGAAGTTTTTCATCAATACAATGTTCGAAAAATTATTACCATTGATCCGCATGCTTGGAATACGTTTAAACATGAATACCCCGAACTTGGCTTGAATTCGGACATCGAAGCCTGCCATCATGCGGAGCTGCTGTCCAAGTGGCTGCAAGAAGGAAGGATCAAGCCGGATCGATCGCTTCCGCAGACGATTACTTACCATGATTCTTGTTATTTGGGGAGGTATAACGGCATCTATGATGCGCCGCGGAACATATTGCAACATATCCCTGAGCTGCAGCTCGTCGAAATGAAACGAAGCCGTGAAAACAGCATGTGCTGCGGAGCAGGAGGCGGCCTTATGTGGCTGGAGGAAAGAGAAGGAACGCGAATCAATGTGGAACGTTCAAAACAAGCTTTGGAATTAAAGCCTGACGTTGTCGCAACGGCATGTCCGTATTGTTTGACAATGATGACCGATGGTTTGCAGGCCGCGGGAGCGGATGAGGTGGAAGCGAAAGATATTGCGGAAT
>CALKAN010000457.1 GCA_937983035.1 uncultured Paenibacillaceae bacterium
TGTTAGCTCAGCAGGGAGAGCGCCATCTTGACAGGGTGGAGGTCACTGGTTCGAACCCAGTACAGGTCATACACAAGCCCCCTTGAAGATCAAGGGGCTTTTATTTTTGCCAAGAAAAATAAATGCCGAAAAACAACATTCCGTGCCATCCAAAACGAAAAAATCCAAGTGAATGCTTGAGTGACATTCCTTGGATTTTTTTGTGCTGTCCGTGTTTATCTGGCAGCTGCATCTTCTCGGAAAAAGAAACGAATACAGTATAAGCCTGCAATGCCGACCAATGTATAGATCACACGGCTCAAAGCGGAAGATTCGCGCATGCCTTCCCCGCCTAATATTGTCGATACAAGATCAAATTCAAACAATCCGACCAGCAGCCAATTGATTGCACCGATAATAACCAGCGTCAATGCAAGTTTATTCAATATTCGCTCACCTTCTTAATTTGGCATGTTTTTTTGTTTCTTTCTTAATTTGCCTTTTTCCGGCCATCCTTATGCAACATTTTTATCTTTGCAACATTTTATGAACATGCTCCGTCTTAAAAGGCAAATCATGCAACAACGAAGAGGTGATGAATGATGAAAAAACGAATCAGTGCTGTTTTATCTCTTTTCCTTGCAATCACGCTTCTTATTGGCGGCAGTGCTTTTGCTTTCAGCGATATCGAAGAAGATCCTGGCAGAAAAGAAATCTTGCAATTAAAAGAGCGAAAATTAATCAGCGGCGTCGGCAAAGAGCGATTTGGACCGAAACAGCCTTTAAACACCGCTCACGGCATCGTTCTTATTGTGAATGCATTGAAATTGAATTTAGACCATCTTTCATTTATCGTTCCGCCTAAAGCAAGCGACTATTTCGAACACGTTTCGGATGATGCTTGGTATGCAGATGCACTGGTGATTGCTCATTACAATGAACTCGATTTGCCAAAAGACTTGGATCCAACCGCATCTCTTACTAAAGAACAATTTACGCACTATCTCTTCAAAGCTATGTTGCAAAAATGCAACTGCGCATTTATAGAATTATATGTGAACATCGAAGACGCAGACGATATAGAGCCTGCTTATATGGACAGCATTCAAAAAATGATCATTGCCAACATCGCGTCTCTTGATCAATCCGGAAAATTTCATCCGAAAAAGAACATTACTCGTTCCGAAGCTGCAGTCATGCTTTACCACACATTAGAGCATATTAAAAACAATTCAAACAAAGACGCGGAGGATCCAACCATGCCTGATTTGCAGCCGAACGAAGAAGTAGAAGTGATTGCCGAACGCATTCACGAAGATGTTGTGAAAGTAACATTAGACTGGGGCCAGCAGCCGAATCCAGGATACGGCATTTCGATTCAGCGCATTGAATTTGACCACGGTGAAAAAACCGCCCGCATCATTTACCAGCTTCATTATCCTGATCCGGATCGGTTTTACCCGCAAGTGATCGTCCATGCGAAAGCGGAAACTTACGTCGATGCTGAATATGAAATTGAAGCTTTGCAATGGATCGATAAACATAAAAGTGTATCAGCTCCGGCCAAGCCGATTCCGATTATCTTGCCTGTTGAGCCGCCAATCACTCAGTAATTAAGCTCATTAAAATCAGCCCGCTGCAAGCGGGCATTTTTTATTCATGGGAACTTTTTATTTTGACGTACGCTAACAAGGCAATCATGGCTGCTGGGAAAATCAATGCAAAAATTCCATCCCAAAATAACCACGTTCCCGGCGGTGCATGCAAATGATTCATCGCCGTCCGCACTGTATAAGCCATTTGCGGAGCAAAATAAAACATAAACAAGAGCCCCATCAGCAACATCCCTGCCGCATAAAACACGGCATAGATCCGCACGATGTTTTCCTCCCCTTCAAACACATCCGTGTCTTTATTTGCTTTCAAAAACGGCAAAAAGCGCGCAAACAAATTTTTCGCATTTTCTTGCAAGTTATGCGCTTTAGCTGCATTTTCGAACACATAATAAAGGTCTGTTTTCATAAAAATGCAGCATTGAAACAACAAAGTGAGCACGATCAAAAACACGGCAATTTTCCCAAGCGAGGCCATGAATGTAAACGGCGCCCAAAGCTGCACGGTCAATGCAGCGCAAAGCATAATTTGATCAAAGCAGATCCCGCCTAAATAGGGCAAATAACGGGATCTCGCCGGCAATTTCCATATATTCCCCAGATCGGTTTCCATCACAAGAAAAAAGAACCGGTTTCCGATTCCTAATCTCGGTGACAACTGCTGCGCCCTCGCAGCCAATATGTGCCCGAGTTCATGAAAAATAACAAGCACCGTTGAAACAATAAACAAAAAAAAGATCGTTCCAGCAATCGATTCCACAATGAATATATCATAATAAACAGGGCGCAGATCCGGATGCATGATCATCAGCGAAACGTTACGAACAAACAGCAGCCCATAGATGATCAATGCGATCGGATGGAAAAACAGTTTTGCAAATCGAACAGGAAGCCTGCTCCAGATGGACTCGCTTTTCGCATGCCTTTGCTTCTTAGATTCGGTTTCAGCATGCGGATGATCATCAAGCTTGATCAGCCCTAATTCGCGCAATTGGTCTAAAAAAACATGCACGTTCACATCTTCATCAGGATATTTGGCAGCGACTTGCGTTTGAATATGTTGAAGCGGCATCCCGCGCTGCATCATCTCAATCGCTTCTGCCGCAGCATCATTAATTTCAAAAAAATCTCCATTTTCTTTATTTTCCACATAAACTTGCTGATCGCTGCGATGGATTTCCAGCAAGCGCAATTTGTACTTTTGTTCCTCCGGCATTTACTTTATCCGCTCCTTTAAAAGAAAAAGATGCCTTTCGGCATCTTATAAAAAATTATTGACAATAAGGACCACAGAACCAGCACCACCAACAAGTTGTTTTGGCTCTTTTGACTTTGCGAATTTTCATAACTGCTTCTCCTCCATCATTGCTTTTTTTTGTTTATAGCTGTCTATGAGTTTAACCCAAATGGGATAAACTTCCTTGAAAACTTGTACCAACTCAGGATCGAATTGAGTTCCTTCTGCTTCTAATATTCGATTATACGCTTCTTCCGGCGAAATGGCTTTGCGATACGATCGATCCGAAGTCATCGCATCGAATGCATCGGCAATGGCAACGACCCGAGCCAGCAAAGGAATTTCCTCTCCTTCCAGCCCGTCCGGATAACCCTGCCCATCCCACCGTTCATGATGGTAGCGTATCACGTCTATGCTGTTTGGCAATTTCTCAATGTCTTTAATGGCTTCAGAACCGACTACAGGATGCTGTTTAACAATTTCATATTCTTCCGGCGTCAACTTGCCCGGCTTCGTTAAGATCGAATCCGGCAAGCTTACTTTTCCGACATCATGCAGCAAACAAGAATAATAAAATGCTTCTAATTCATCTTCGTTATATTTTTGCAATCTTTGAGCCAATGTTAAAGCATAGTAGGCTACCCTTTCGCTGTGTCCGCGCGTATATGGATCTTTCAATTCCAAGGCTGCTATTATTCCTTTCACGATGCCTTCAAAGCGCGAGCGGTACGAATCACTGATTGCTTTCACATATCCTTGAAATCGATGCAAGATTAAATAACTGATTAATGAAAGAATAAC
>CALKAN010000458.1 GCA_937983035.1 uncultured Paenibacillaceae bacterium
TATTGTTCCGCAGCTTTCTGGTTAAGTTCAATATTGACGCCCAATGCTTCAAGCACATCCGCGCTGCCGCTTTTGCTGGACATCGCCCGGTTGCCGTGTTTGGCTACCCGCACGCCGCCGGCAGCCGCTACGATCGCAGACGCCGTAGATATATTGAAAGTTTTGGCGCCGTCACCGCCAGTGCCGCATGTGTCGAGCAAATCATACATCTGCGTCTGCACCCGATTCGATTTGCTCCGCATCGATTGCGCAAAACCGGTAATTTCATCCATCGTTTCCCCTTTCATGCGCATGATGGTCAGCAGGCTTCCGATCTGTGCAGGAGTGGCATTCCCTTCCATAATTTCATCCATGACTGCCCGGGCTTGCTCGCGGGATAAATTGCGCCCTTCAATTAAAATTTGCAAAGCTTCTTTCACGGTAATCAATGTGAACTCCTCCTGTTCATCTGAATGGTTATGAGCCGGTTTCACTCTTTTTCCAGCAAATAATAGTCTTGGTTCGCTTCATTGCCTGACGGCTTGCGCACAAATATGTTCTCTGCAGCACAGATCGATTTAAGCAATGCTTTCGCTTTATTCACCGTCTCTTCATATTCCTTTTCCGGCACGGAATCCGATACGATGCCTGCTCCTGCCTGCACGTAGGCCCGGCCGTTTTTGAAAATAATCGTTCGTATCGTAATGCATGAATCCAAATTTCCCGAGAAGCCAAGATAGCCAATGGCACCTGCATAGGCGCCCCTCGCTTCATTCTCCAGCTCGGCGATGATTTCCATCGCCCGCAACTTAGGAGAGCCGGATACGGTGCCGGCCGGCATGCAAGCGAGAAAAGCATCGAAGAAGTCTTTATCTTCTCGCAGCTTGCCGCTTAAATTGGAAACGATATGCATGACATGAGAATAACGCTCAATTTCCATATAAGAATCGCAATGAATCGATCCTTCTTCGCAAACTCGGCTCAAATCATTGCGCCCAAGATCAACCAGCATGTCATGTTCAGCCCGCTCCTTCGGATCTGCAAGCAATTCTTCCTCCAGCTTCACATCCTCTTCCGAAGTTTTGCCGCGAGGACGGGTGCCGGCAATCGGACGCGTCTCAACCCGTCTGCCTTCTACGCGAACGAGCAATTCCGGCGATGTGCCGACAATCACTTCATCCCCCATCTTCAAATAATACATATAAGGTGAAGGATTCATCGTGCGCAGCACGCGGTACACTTCCAGCGGCGATGCCTCTGTCATCATTTCGAACCGCTGGGAAAGAACCGCTTGCTCGATTTCCCCTGCCTGAATGTATTCTTTGGCGCGCTCAACGTTGGACATAAACTGTTCTTTGCTCATATTGGAGCTGAATTCCTTAGGCTCAATATCGTCTGGCACGCTCCTTGCGCTCATCGCCTGCATGGACAACGGACGATTCAAACGGTCAATAATCTGATTGATTTCAGCGCATGTTTGGTGATAAGCTTTCGTAATTTGTGATTTCGTCGCCCGCTCAGGCACATGCAAGTTCGCAATCACTTTAATGCTTTGCTTCATATGGTCAAATGCGATCACTTTGTCGCAAAACATAAACTGCAAATCATTCATCTGCAGGTCATTCATGCGATGCGCCGGCAATTGTTCGTAATATTGCAGCAAATCATATCCGAAAAATCCGACCGCACCGCCGGTAAATCTGGGCAAATCCGGCAAATGGGGACTTTTGTAGCTGCCAAGCAGCGACCTGAGCCTTTCAAGCGGATCATGATCTTCCAGATAAGTCGATTTGCCGTTTAATTCAATGCTGAACTTCCCTTGCTTTGCTTTGACAATCATGAAAGGATTCGTGCCAATAAACGAATATCTCGCCCATTTCGCTCCGCCTTCCACACTCTCAAGCAAAAACGCATAATCTTCTTCATAAATGTGATGGAACAACCGGATCGGCGTTTCCATATCTGCCATGACTTCGCGCACAATCGGAATTAAATTGTACTTTTCGGCCAAATGCTGCACTTTTTCAATCGTGGGAGCAAACATGTTTTGTCCTCCTGTTTAAAAACTTTATAAAAGCAAAATAAACGTCTGTAAATCAAAAAAACCTCTGCGAGCACGCAGAGGTTAAGATTCATATGTTTAGCTAAATGACAGCAAATGATTAATAAAAATGCATACGCATGAACATGCACATGCTGCCCAGTCATCATGGACTTGCACTCGTTCCTTGCTCTCATCTCAACTAAACTAGCTCATCTCTGCTCAGCTCATCTATCTTTGAATATACACGAACTTTGTTCATTGTGCAACAAATTTTTACGCGTGAATCGATATTGGACTGAAGCCTTTCTTTCATCACTGCATTTCCTTTGAAGAGCTTGGCGCGCTGCCTGCCAAGTCAGGCCGCAAACGAACCGCTTCATTCAAATAAACGTGAATGATTTCATCCTGCGACTTCTCCGTATTAACAAGCACCAGTAAACGAATGCACTTTTCCAAGCCGCCCGGCACGTCAATTTCTAATGAACACATCAGCGGAACGCGCTCCCAGCCGGGCAGGCTGCGAATCGCTGCCGCAGGAAACGCGGCGTTTAAATCTTGCGTGACCGTAATGTTCACGCTGGCAATCTCTTCAGGCCGAATGCCGTTTTCGCTCACGATTTTTTGCAAAAGTTCTTCTGTATTTTTTAATATTTCCTCTTTGTTGTTTTTCGTTACTGTCGTCGCGCCTCGGATTCCCCTGACATACATGTTCATTCCTCCTGTTTCAATTCTTCCAAAACCTGCTTCACAAGTTCGATTGAAATGCCTGAACGAATTTCTACCTTCCCGATCTCAACTGGGATCACAAACACTGTCTCCCCGTGCTTGAATTTTTTGTCGTGCATCATCGCCTCAATGATGGAAGATTGATCCATCTGCTGCGGCAATCGAACAGGAAGTCCGAACTTTTTCAGGATTCGTTTCGTATCTGTGTAAATTTGTTCAGAATAGCCGAGTTTGGCCGCTAAGCGGGCAGAGCCGACCATCCCGATCGAAATCGCTTCACCGTGGAGTAGCTCGTTATAATTGGCTGTCGCCTCAAGAGCATGTCCGATCGTATGGCCTAAATTCAAGATGGCTCGCAATCCGCTTTCTTTCTCATCTTGCGAAACGACGTTTGCTTTCACGCGGCATCCGTTGTACAGCGCATATTCCAGCTTTTCCGGATTCAACTGGAGCAATTGCTCCGCATTGTCTTCACACCAATATGCGAAGCTTTTATCCCATATCAGGCCATGCTTGACAACTTCCGCATACCCGGCTCTCAGTTCTCGTTCAGGCAAGGAACGCAGCGTATCCGTATCGTACAGCACAAGCTCAGGCTGATGAAAAGCACCGATCGTATTTTTTGCGAGCGGATGGTTTACGGCGACTTTGCCGCCTACGCTGCTGTCATGCGCCAGCACCGTCGTCGGCACTTGCACAAATCGAATGCCGCGCATATAGCTGGCTGCAGCAAAGCCTGCCAAATCGCCTACCATTCCGCCGCCGAGCGCGACAATGGCGGATTTGCGGTCCAATCCGGCTTGCAGCGCCTTGGTCACAATTTGTTCCAAAAAAGCGAGAGATCGGAAGAGCACACGTCTGAACTCCAGTCACAACGCTTAA
>CALKAN010000459.1 GCA_937983035.1 uncultured Paenibacillaceae bacterium
GTCGGAAACTTCCTTTTTCGCCGCTGCTTGATTCGAAAGCACGACACTGATGCGTCGATGATGCCTGGTGATGGTTGCAGCATCGTTCATTGTCGAAAGGCGTTCACTCAACCTGGATCACCCTCTCTTTCTGCCTAGGTGATTCCAGTATACGCAACAGCCCAGAAAGCGTGAATGTTATTGATAAAGAAAATATAACCCGACCGACAGCCCCGCGCCGAGCAGCCCGCCGAAAAATACTTCAATCGGCTTATGTCCGAGCAATTCTTTCAGCTTTTGTCTCGATTCCCAATTTTGAACCTTTGGATTCTTAATCCCTTGCATAATAATATTGAAGTCCCGCACGAGCTGATTCAAAACTTCTGCGTGATATCCTGCATGTCTGCGCACGCCGGTGGAATCATGAATAACAATCATAGCAAAAACAGCAGAGATTGCAAACAATACAGAGTCAAACCCTTCCGTCAGTCCGACTGAAGTTGCCAATGCGGTGACCATGGCAGTATGAGAGCTCGGCATGCCGCCGGTGCTGAACATTAAACCGAAATTCCATTTTCGGTACATGACAAAGTAAATCGGCACTTTGATTAATTGTGCGATCAAAACTCCCAGCAAAGCCGATGTCAATGCAAGAGAAAGCAGCATAGTTTCACCCATTTCAACATACTTAAATTTCACTCCTTACTCATCATAACGATTTTCATGAAAGAAATCTATGTCAAACATGCAAATTATAGGATGCAAGCTTAGGAAAAAGCACAGGGCCCTGTTCAAAGCGCCGGCAAGAGAAAAAAGGTGCCGCGTTCCATGCGACACCTTTAACGACTCGATCATTATTTATGCTTCGCGCTCATCACGGTTGCGGCCAAACATGCCGGCAAGACCGATCAATCCAAGCAAACCAAGCCATCCCCAATCTGTGCCGTCTGCTGCATTAGCGCGAACAACGTCATTGTTCATTCGGTTGAAATTGCCTGTATCATTCATCCGATTAAAGTTGCCTGTGTCATTCATCCGATTGTTCATATTGTTCATGTTGTTGTCCAAATCATCAATGCCGCGGTTAATGTCCTGCATCGTGCCTGTGCGATTGCCGACTACGCCTCTGTCCGTGTTGTTATTTATTTGGTCAGCAGCAAACGCTTGGCCGGCTAAAACAAACAACATGAGCAAAGCAAGAGTAACGATCGCGTATTTTTTCATCATAAGGGATACCCTCCTGTTTAAATTTTCAGAGTAGGTTTCTCCCTCATGATGCGCTAAAACATTAAAAAATATGCATATGACAAAACAAATTTATATTTATCCTTTAAAAGAATAAGACCGGATTCCTCGCACCGCCAGTTTCACGCGAAACACGCCGCCGGAATGAGGATATTGATTCAGTTCATCGGCATCCAAGCCGCCCCGCGCCGTTGTAATGTACAGCTCGTCTAAATTGCTGCCTCCAAACGTGCATGATGTCACTTGTTTTGCGGGAACGCGAATCTCTTCCAGCACAACTCCTTGATGCGGATCAATGCGGGAAACTTTATATCCGCCCCAATGCGCCACCCAAAGCATCCCTTCTGCATCTATCGTCATGCCGTCAGGCACGCCGTCTCCTTCTTTAAACGAATAAACAACTCTTTGATTGGAGAGGCGGCCCTCTTCCTCAGAATAGTCAAAAGCCCAAACTTCTTTCGTCGGCGTATCAATGTAATAAAACAATTCCCAATCCGGACTCCATGCCAGGCCGTTTGACAAGCTGATATCTTCAAGCACTTTGGTGATCGCGCCGTCTGGATCGACGCGATAAAGCGCTCCCATTTTTTTGCCGCCGTTCATTGACATCGTGCCTGCCCAAAACCTTCCCAATCGATCGCATTTCCCATCATTAAACCGATTTTGCGGCAAATCCGATTCCGGGTCACCTAAAAATTTCAGCTGCTTGCCTTGCTCATTTAAAATATATATGCCGTCTTTCATCGCTGCGATAAAACCCCCGGATTCACGCCTGACGGCCGCTCCGACGAATTGATCTGTCAACACTTTGCTGTCCGCGCCAGTCGCGGGATCATATCGGTGAATAGATGGTTCCGTAATATTTACCCAGTATAAACACTGCTCTTTTTCGTCCCATACGGGCCCTTCGCCAAGATTCGCTTTGGCATCCACAACCAGTTCCGCTTTCCCCATCGCTCCCACCTCTTTCATCCAATCATTTCGGAGTAAAATATTGACGCCGCTCTGCTTCATCTAACAATTGCACGGCAAATTGATGCAGGACCGGTGAAGCATCTTTCAGCGCACGGATGCGTTTCATCACTTGATCTTTGCGAACTTGATGCAGTCTCCAACTGCTTCCTTCATTGCTGAAATTGAGCAGCAAAGGCTGAAGGCGATCAAGCGCTAATGCAAACCGCGCCTCCGGCGTAACCCCTTCTTCAAATTCTTCCCAAAGCGATTTCATCTCTTCTGCTTGATCAGCAGGAAGCAAATGAAACAGGCGTTCTGCTGCCCGCCTTTCTCGTTCGGCTTTGTCCTCATTCCCTTTTTCATCATACGCATATGTATCGCCTGCGTCGATTTCGACAATGTCATGGATCAGCACCATGCGGATCACTTTTTCCATATCTGTTTCTGCATCGGCGTATTCTTGCAAAACGAGAGCCATGACGGCTAAATGCCAAGAATGTTCTGCCGAATTCTCGCATCGTGCGCCCCCGATAATCCGAGATTGCCTCATAACTGACTTCAGCTTGTCGATTTCTTGTATAAAATCTAATTGCTGCTTTAACTTGTCCAAGGTCATCCCCCAATGTTTAAAGCAACCCTTAAGTCGTAACTGCCGGGTTGCTTTGTGTTTTAACCATTCTTCACAGCAAACAGCTGCTTTTATGCCTCGCTTGCGTCAGCATCCGATTCTTGCATCAGCGATACGTTTCGCTGCGGCGTAAATGTCGAGATGGCATGCTTATAGATCATCTGCTGTCTTCCTTCGCTTTCAACAATGATCGTAAAATTATCAAAAGCACGGACCAATCCTCGAATTTGAAATCCGTTCGTTAAATAAACGGTTACCGGAATGCTTTCCTTCCTCAATTGATTTAAAAACGTGTCTTGAATATTAATGGATTTGTTCATTATTAGGTCCCCCCAATTATAGTAAATGAGTAATTTTCATAACGCAGCAAACGCCAGTCAAAGAAAACGCTGTTTTGTATATTCTTCATCGATCATTAATTTTCCTGCTGCAATGGCAACAATTTCCCTTAAAATCTTATCTTTATGCTCTGGATTGAAGACAGCGTCCGTAACATCCACCCAATGAACGTCTTTCATATGCCTGAACCAAGATAACTGGCGCTTGGCGAATCTGCGCGTATTGCGCTTGATGAGCTGAACGGCTTCATCATACTCCAATTGCCCGTCGAGATACTGGTCCAGCTCTTTGTAACCGAGCGCTTGCATCGACACCGTTTCTTTTGTATAGCCGTTTTTGCGCAACACTTCCACTTCTTCCAGCCAGCCTTGTTCCAACATATTGTCAATTCTTTCCTCTATCCGTTTATATAGCAATTGCCGGTCCATTGTCAAGCAAATGATGCACAATTGGTACGGAGATTCCTTTTTGGCTTTCTTTTGATAGCTTGAAAAGCTCTCGCCGGTTTGATGAATCACTTCGAGCGCGCGAATAATTCGACGCAAGTCATTCGGGTGGATGCGGCTGGCAGCTTCAGCATCCAACTGCTCCAGCTTGCGGTGCAGCGCCTGCGTTCCTTTGGTTGTCGCTTCTTGCCTCAGCTTTTCTCTGAACGGCTCATCGATGGCAGCTCGGCTGAATCCGTAATCATAGCAAACAGATTCAATGTACAGGCCGGTGCCCCCGACTATGAGCGGAATATTGCCGCGTTCATTAATGGCTGTGATCAGCTCTTGCGCCTGCTGTTTGAATTCTGTCACTGAAAAAGGTTCATCCGGATCACGAATATCGATCATATGATGCGGAACGATGCTGCGCTCTTCCAATGTTGCCTTGCCGGTGCCAATGTCCATGCCTCTGTAGACTTGCATGGAATCTCCTGAAATAATTTCGATCGGCATATATTTGGCCAGTTCCAAACTGAGCGCCGTCTTTCCAACCGCGGTAGGGCCGATCAACACGAAAAGGCGCTCCTTCTTTGATGCATTCACAGATGAATCACTCCGTATGCGATATTCGACCGGGTGCGATGCACATGATCGAATCCTAATCTGGAAAACTCCGGGCTGTCTCGATGCTCTTTCAAAACGATCGTTTTTCTGGCTGCGCGCTTCGCTTCAACAATCGCTTCTTTTCTAATTGGCGCGCTGTTCGCCCAATATCTTAAAGGCCGCATTGAAGGAGACTGCACCACAGGGATGCGAAACATCGGATCAAAATAAATAATATCGATGCTGCGGTCCGGCAATGTGCGCAAAACATCAAGATGGTCCGCGTGGACCAGCGAAATGCGCCGCATCGCTTCGTTCAATTCGTGCAAGTCTGATATGTATTGATTCAGGCCGTCTTTGGCCATCCAATAAAGCAGCGCCGAAGATTCCACAGCCGTTACTTTCCCTGACGGGCCGGCAGCATAAGACAATACGATCGAATCAGAAGCGAGTCCTGCCGTGCAATCGAGGATGACATCTCCTTCAGCTGCTTCTGCCGCTTCCAGCAGCAAGTCATTATCTCCATTCATCAATCGTTTTATACGAATCATCGCCATGCCGGGGTGAAAAAAAACCGGCGATTGAGCATGAGAATAGCACTTTGTTTCCGATTGCGAAACGACGAGAACTTCACCCTTTTCGTCCATCGCTTGCAGCTTCCGAATGGACAAGCCGTTTCTTTCCACGAGCGCTGCATTCAATCGTTTGGCCCAAATCTGAGCAAGTTCGATGTCTTTCATCGTTGGATCATGCACGGTAGTCACGAGCACGCCAAGACCAACTCCATCTGCAAATAAACTTCAGACTCATTATAGTATAATTTGCATGAATGTCCAAATTCAGGCGGTGTTCAAGCTCTCTTAAACAACTTCTCCAGTTCATAGTTGCTGAAGCTGACTACAATCGGCCGTCCATGCGGGCAAGTATACGGATTGCGGCATCGGCTGAGCCGCTCCAGCAACGCCTCGATTTCTTCCAGCGTCAGCGCTTGGTTCGCTTTAATAGACGCTTTGCATGAACAAAGGATCGACGCTTTCTCCCGCAATTTGGCGATATCGATCGCTCCTTTTTCTTGAATGATCCATTCAATCATGTCTCGGATAATTTCTTCCTCTTCCCCTTTCGGGAACCAGTGCGGGCACGCAGTCACGCGATACGTTGTTCCGCCAAAATGCTCCATGTACACCCCGCTTTGCTCAAGCCATGACAATTTCCCTTCAATCATGAGCGCTTCCGCAGATGTCAGCTCGATCGTGATCGGCACGAGCAATTCTTGGCTGGCATCGATCGTTTTTCCAAATTTCTCGTAAAAATATTCATAATGAATTCGCTCATGCGCAGCGTGCTGGTCGATTAAATATAAGCCGTCTTCATTTTGCGCAATAATATATGTGCCGCGCATTTGGCCGATCGGATATAAAGTTGGAAAACGCGCGGCCGGGCCTTGACCGCCGGTCATATGCTCATCTTTCCGATATAACTCGCGGTATGCCTCCTCCGGCGGTTTTTGCAAAGGCTGCTTAAAACGAGGCCTGTTTGCGTATGTTGCCGGACGTCCTTCTTTCACGCTGCTTGCGTATGCATGGCTGTTTTCTGCAATCTCGCTTGTCGTTTGAAACTCGCTCGTCGTTCTCCAATCCCCGTCTTTCGAGCCTGCTCGATTCGGCTTAGGAAGCGGCTTCTCCGCTTGTTCTGCCTGAAAGCGCAACT
Source organism: uncultured Paenibacillaceae bacterium (assembly GCA_937983035.1). Taxonomy (GTDB): domain Bacteria; phylum Bacillota; class Bacilli; order Paenibacillales; family CALAME01; genus CALKAN01. Next base: position 5,887 of record CALKAN010000459.1, read on the forward strand.
GCTCTTGAACGACCGCCGGCTTGGGAGCTGCAGGCCTCGTGCTCGGAATGAGAACTTCTTGCTGCAGCGCCTTGCGCACATGCTGCTGGACAAACGCAAGCAGTTCCTTTTCTTTGCTGAATCGAACGTCCAGCTTGGCAGGATGCACATTCACATCGACGAGGGCAGGATCCATCTGCAAATCGATCACGGCGATCGGATATCGGTTAAGCGGAAGCAGCGTGTGATAAGCTTCCATTAAAGCTTTGTGCAATGAATAATGGCGCACATATCTTTGGTTTATGATGAACGATATTCCTGTCCGGCCGGCCCGAGTCAACTCCGGACGCGAAACATACCCTTTCATTGCATAATCTGGATCAGCCGCTTCGATCGGAATCATCTGCTTCGCAGTTAATGCGCCGTAGATGGCAGCGATCGTCTGCAGCAGATCGCCGTTGCCCGGCGAGCGAAACAGTCTTTTGCCGTTATGGCGCAGCTCAAACGAAATGTCCGGCCGCGCGAAGCTTAATCGCTGCATAAAGTCAGAGATGTGCGCCAATTCTGTCTGAATCGTCTTCATATACTTCAGGCGGGCCGGGGTGTTATAGAACAAGTCGCTCACTTTAATTTGCGTTCCCCGCCTGCCGGTCGCCGCTTCCACGCTTTTTACTTCTCCGCCTTCGATGATTAGGCGGTGAGCAAGACCCGATTCATCCGCAGATGAGATCAGTTCCATCTTGGATACCGCAGCGATGCTGGGCAGCGCCTCTCCGCGGAAGCCAAGCGTTCGAATGCGAAACAAGTCCCGCCCGGCAGCGATTTTGCTCGTTGCATGACGATGAAAAGCAAGAAGACAATCTTCTCTGCTCATTCCGCTTCCATTGTCGATGACATGAATCGACTTCAAACCGCCGTCTTCAATATTCGTCTCAATTACGGTGCTGCCGGCATCAATTGCATTTTCAACGAGCTCTTTCACGACCGATGCCGGCCTTTCGACGACTTCCCCTGCTGCGATTTGGTTCGCTACATGATCATCCAGTATATGAATCTTTCCCATGATTCAAAACTCCTTTTGCTGCGATTTGTCCATTCCTCTTTGCGTCTATCCACCATTCAGCAGCTTCTGTTTCCACTCGTTCATTAATTGCATCGCTTGAAGCGGCGTAATATTGAGCAAATCCGTTTTGCGAATCGCCTCGATCACTTGCTTTTCATGCTCCTTCAGGTTGCTCGGCTTTGCGGCTGCTTCATGCTGGCTTGGATCGTCAAACAAGCTCAGCTGCACGACATGTCCTTCAGCGTCACACGCTGCTGCATCTTCTGCATTCGCAGCAGCCGCGGCTGCGACTTCCCGGCTGGCCGAGTCTGCAGCTGACGGATGCTCCATCTGCTGAAGCAATTCATAGGAACGACGGATAATCGTTTCCGGCAATCCAGCGAGCTGCGCGCAATAGATGCCGTAACTCGTGCTGGCCGCCCCGGCGATCAGTTTTCTAAGAAAAGTCACTTCATCTCCGCTTTCCTTTACAGCCATGCTGTAATTGCGCAAATGCTGGAGCTCCCCTTCCAACCGCGCCAATTCATGAAAATGGGTAGAAACTAATGTTTTGCAGCCGACTTCGTCATGCAAATATTCAATGACAGCTTGGGCAATCGCCATGCCTTCCGTCGTAGAGGTGCCCCGCCCCAATTCGTCAATAATGACCAAGCTTCGTTTCGTGGCATGGGCAGTCATCACTTGAATGTCCATCATTTCGACCATGAAGGTGCTTTGCCCGCCGATCAAATCATCCGCTGCGCCGATCCGCGTAAAGATGCGGTCAATGACCGGGAGCACTGCTCGGTCTGCCGGCACAAAGGAGCCGATCTGCGCCATGATGCATATCAGCGCTGCTTGGCGCATGTATGTGCTTTTTCCGGCCATATTCGGACCGGTGATCAAATACATGCGCTGCCCGTCGCGAAAATAGGTGTCATTGTCGATAAAGCTGCCTTGGTCAATCACGTCTTCTACGACCGGATGACGGCCGCGTTCAATGATCAATTCGTATTGCTCAGTCATTTTCGGACGGCAATAACGATTTTCGGAAGCAGCAGTTGCAAACGATTGATACACATCCAAACTTGAGATCACATCGGCCAATCTTTGCAAGCGGGAAACTTCACCGGCCACTTTGCTGCGGAGATCCGCAAACAGCTCATATTCCAAATCAAACATTTTCTCTTCTGCTTCAAGGATCAGCGCTTCTTTCTCTTTCAATTCCGGAGTGATGTAACGCTCAGCATTCGCCAGCGTTTGCTTCCGTTCGTATCTGCCTTCCGGAACGAGCGCAGCGTTCGCGCGAGTCACTTCAATATAATATCCGAACACTTTGTTGAAACCGACTTTCAAATTTTTGATCCCGGTTTCCTCCCGTTCGCGCTGCTCCAATTCTGCAATCCATCGTTTGCCGTTCGAACTGGCTTCCCTTAATTGATCCAAATGGTTATGGTAGCCTGGTTTAATCATTCCGCCTTCTTTCACCGAAATGGGCGGATCATCGATCAGCGCTGCATCGATCCAAGCCAGCACATCGCTGCAAGGATCCAAATTTTTCGTTAATTGATTCAGCGTTTTAGAACCTGTCTGCCCGCAAATATGTATGAGTTCCGGCACTTGGCTGAGCGATGCTTTCAATGCCGTCAAATCGCGGGCATTCGCCGTGCCGAATGAAATTCGCCCCACGAGCCGCTCCATGTCATACACTTTCTTCAGGCGATTCCTCAGCTCTTCTCTCGCCATCCATTGCTGCAAAAGCGACTCTACCGCTTCATGCCGCTCCTCGATCAAACGCCTGCTCATCAGCGGCTTGTTGATCCACCGTTTCAACATTCTGGAGCCCATGGCGGTAACCGTATGGTCAAGCAAACCATAGAGCGAGCCTTTTTTCGTTCGATCGCGCACCGTTTCAGTCAACTCCAGATTTCGGCGCGTATACGGGTCCAGCGTCATAAACTGATTCGCTTCATACACTTGCACCCTTGTCAGATGAGGCATGACTCGCTTCTGCGTCTCCTCGAGATATTCGAGCAGCTGCGATAAACTAGCCCGGGATGGTTCGCCAAGCTTGTCCGGATCCTCATCCGGCAAATGGCGATGGATCGCCTCATCCGTGCCGCTCCATTGCCAAACCGTCATATAGATGTTTATATTCATGCGTGCCAGCATTTGCTGCACTGTTTCCTTCAATCTTGCTCCCGTGACAATTTCGGAAGGCTGATAGACGAACGCTTCATCCAGCAAAGGCGCCAGATCGTTGCCGAGCTCGGTTTGATACAGCTCGCCCGTGCTTAAATCGCAAGCTGTCAATCCGTATCCTTCTGAAGTATGCGCCAGCGAAACGATGAAATTGTTCCGGCTCGATCCGAGCGATTTTTCCTCCATTGCCGTGCCCGGCGTCACGATGCGAACAATTTCCCGCTTCACGACCCCTTTTGCTTCCGCGGGATCTTCCACCTGTTCACAGATGGCAACTTTATACCCTTGATTCACGAGTTTCATAATATATTGTTCTGCCGAATGATAGGGAACGCCGCACATCGGAATGCGCTCATCCGTACCGGCATCCCTGCCAGTCAGCGTAATTTCCAGCAACTGAGACGCCTTAACGGCATCTTCAAAAAACAGTTCATAGAAATCTCCCAAGCGGAAGAAAAGAAGCGCATCTTTCGCTTCCTCTCTGATCCGAAGATATTGTTCAATCATTGGCGTATATTTGGTCATTGCTATCCTCAACCTTTCGCCATCTATTATAACATGCGCTGCTCTTTCATAGTGCTGCTTATTGATCTAATTAAAAAAATTCAACAAAAATTGCGTTTTCCACTGCATGCGAATGTCTTTGCTTTCATCCCATTCCTTTCCGCTTAACGTTCGCTCCGCAAACGGCTCCAGCACTTCTTTCAACGCCGCATACCCTTCGATGCTGCTGATGTCTTCCCACAATGTTTGGCAAACATGGCGGAGGCGGACTTTGTCCCCTTGAGCGAAAGCAGCAGCAACCCCAGGTTCAAGCAGCGGCCTGGCAGTCAATTCCGCATAACGGCTGGCGATCAAAAAAGCAGATGCAATGACGCCCTTGGCAATTAACGGACATATGATCCAGCTGGGCAAACTTCGATACTCAAATCCGTAAGTTTTCATCCGCACATCGCCCGGGTTGCCGTACCTGCGCCTCCGAATTTGCCCGTGTTCATTCTCCAGCATGGCCAGCGGCAGCAATAAGTAATTGTCCAAAGCGCGAATGAGCTCTGGATCCAGCTCCACCTGGCTGAAATGAAGATGACCGCCCAGCGGCAGCCCTTTTTTCGGCATGCTTCCCGCCATCCATATGACATCTTCCCGCGGCATGCGCCTGTCTGCCAGTTGCAGCGCTTCGAGCAAATTCCGGTACGCGTCATCGAATTCGTCCGCAGGTTTTGGCCTGATTTCAGCGATCGGATACGAGATCCTGTCACGCCGGTAAACCGCATCCGCGCCGGCTTTCCCTTGTCGGGGCAAGATTCGGTCTGCCGGAATCACGAATCCGCGCTTGGAACAGATCAAAAATTCCACATCCGCGCCAATCATCGGATTGCCGCTGCTGCTTTGGTTTCTTTTTCTCCGCTCGGTCTGCGCTTGTGCGCTGCGCGCAACTTTCTGCATCAGCAAACGGTCTGCGCGCAGTTCTGGATCGATGCGGCAAATGCGGATTCTCCCCCCTCCCGCATATTGAAAAACGATCCAGGCTGCTTCTAAGCCAACGCAATAAACCGCTCTGGCAGCATCCCGCAGCATCCTCTGCATCAAGCGATTGGTTTCATCTGTTTCCAATTGGATATTGTTGCGATAAAGCGCAAGCGTTTCCATTCCATAAATGCATGCCTCATACATTTGCAAACTACGTTTACTCTCGCTTCCTTTCTCAGCGGTTAGAAATCCATTCCAGCGCAGCATTTGCATGCATTGCTTCTCACTCTTTGCATTGCGAATGCCTTCATAACGATTCCATGCCAAACATTCGTTCATTCCAATCGCCTCATTTCCATCGCAGCACATGCTGAAAATAAAAAATACAGAAAAAGAGGGCTTTCGCCCCCTCCAATCCAGCCGCATCCGCATAAGATAATCATAAAGACCGCAAGCAAGCTGTTTAAAACAACTTATTTGAATGCAATTTCATCATCAAGTCAGGATACTTCTTCATCATCGAGCAAGCTCGGATCAAGATCTTCATAATCGTCTGAATCATAATCATCGTCTTCGAAACCAAAGTCAATGTCTTTGTCATCCAGATCATCGCAATGGTCGCAAACTTTGACGCACACCTTCGTCTCTGCGACCATCTCCACCCGATACTCCCGCTCTACGCGGATGATGACATCTTCGCCGTTTGCTGCTATGACAGCTTCTACGCAGTTCGGTTCTTGGGTCGATTCCGCGTATACTTCTTCTGTGCTTGCTCTGTATTTGGGATCTAAATAAGACAACGGCACCGACTCTACATAAGAGACGGTTTCTTTGGCTACATCGGTTTTTGAGTTTTTGTCGTAAGAATACCAGATGTTAATATCGTAAGTACCGATAACATCGACGCTTTCCCCTGACTGTGCCGCTTCGTACTGATGATTAATGATCCAAGCTCCCAAAATGCTTGTTGGTTTGTTCGGCGGGACAACGTTATGAGTTACTTGCGAGAATTTCCGGCCTTTTCCGCATACGGCTTTCGTTACGATCTCTCTGCACCGCGATTCTTTTTCCGCCATTACGATCCTCTTACCTCCTCTTACAGTCATTCTATACAAGTGTATGCAGGACACCCGTCTAGAGTGACAAAAATTTAGGAAAAGTTTAATTCGAGGAGGATTTTCTTCTAATTGCGCAATATAAACGCATCATTTCATAGACACTGTCTTCCATCCATTTTTGCGCATGATCCATCGCCTCGCCTAGTTCGCAAGGGTGCGGCGTCAAGCTGAACAGAGCGGTCATGCCGCATTCATGCAGCTGCTCATATCCATCCTTCAATGCTCCAGAAATGCAAACCGCGGGAACTCCTTTTTGTTTCGCTCTGGCAGCAATCGCCTGCGGCACTTTGCCGAGAGCGCTTTGCGCATCCGTCTGCCCTTCCCCTGTAATGACTAAATCACATTGTTCCAAATGTTGATCAAATCCTAATGCATCCAACACAAGCTCTGAACCCGGCACTAGCTTTGCACTGCAAAATGCGGTCATGCCTGCGCCCAAGCCGCCGGCTGCCCCTCCGCCTTTCAGCTCGTGCACATCAACTGCCAAATCGATCTCCAATCGTTGCGCCAATCGTTCTAACGCACGGTCCAGCAGCTGAACCATGTTTGCATCCGCCCCTTTTTGCGGACCGAAAATAACTGAAGCGCCGGCTTCGCCATATAAGACGGCATCTACGTCACAAGCCGCTCGAAACTCGGTTTGGCTCAGTCTGGCATCTCTTTGCGACGCGTCAATCTTAGCCAATTTCAACCATTGCGGCGTAAATGGTTCAATCAGACGATCTTCTTCATCATAAAACCGATAACCGAGCGCTTGGGCCATGCCAATTCCGCCGTCATTGGTAGCGCTGCCTCCGAGCCCGATCAATATGCGCCGGCAGCCCTGATCCAATGCGTGCCGGATCAGTTCGCCCGTCCCGTATGTCGATGCGATCATCGGATTGCGCTCATCCGGCTGCAGCAAAGGCAGTCCTGAAGCTGCGGCCATTTCGATGACGGCTGTTTGACCATGATCAATAATTCCATAATAAGCGTTGATGCGCCGCCCCAGCGGATCAGAGGCGGCCGCTTCCATTTTCTCTCCGCCCGCTGCATGAACAATCGCATCCGTAAAGCCTTCTCCGCCATCGGCCACCGGCAGCAGAACAACTTCTGCTGCCGGCGCTGCTCTTTTCACGCCGTTCTCGATCGCTTTCGCCGCCTCCAGAGCGGACATCGACCCTTTGAATGAATCTGGTGCTGCAATGATTTTCATAGCTTGTAAATCTCCTTATACTTCTTTTGCAAATAGTTGGTTAAATAGACGGGATTTAAAGCTTCCCCTGTTGTTTGTTCAATTAATTCCGCAGGCGTTTTAACCATGCCGTGCTGGTAAATATGCTTTTTCAGCCAGTCTTTAATCGGCGCCAGTTCGCCGGCTTCAATCCGCGCATCCATGTCCGGCATCTCTTTTCGCAGTGCGTGCATAATTTGCGCCGCATACATATTCCCGAGCGAATAGGAAGGAAAATATCCGAAAGCGCCGCCTGACCAATGCACATCTTGCAAGACGCCTTCACCGTCATGTGCCGGCTCCACATTTAAATAAGCCTTATATTTTGCATTCCAGGCATCCGGCAGCTCATCCACGCGAAGACCTTCATTAAACAGCGCCTTTTCCAGCTCGTAGCGAATCATAATATGCAAATTATAGGTCAGTTCATCGGCTTCAATGCGAATGAGAGACGGTTTCACTTCATTGATGGCGCGGTAAAATTGTTCCAGGCTTGCCCCTTCAAGCTGCTCTTTAAATGTTTTCTGCAAATCCGGGTAATAACGGCGCCAAAACGGCAGGCTGCGGCCGATCATATTTTCCCAAAAGCGGGATTGCGATTCGTGCACGGCCATGGAAGCCCCTTCTCCCAAATTCGTATGAACCAAATCCGGCGAAATGTTTTGCTCGTACAACGCGTGACCGCCTTCATGAATGCTTGAAAACAAAGAAAAAGCAAAATCATGCGGCAAATAATTCGTTGTGATGCGAACATCTCCCGGATTCAAGCCGGTGGCAAAAGGATGAACGCTGACATCTAAGCGTCCGGCATCGAAATCGTAACCCATTTCTTTTAAAATGAACAAACTGAATTGTCTTTGCTTTTCCAGATCATATGTATTTCGCAAGAAACGAGTATCCGGCTGATGGGGCGACTGCGCAATGCGTTCGACCAGCGGCACCAGCTCTTCCTTCAAAGAGCCAAAGATCGCATCCAGCTGCTTGACGGTCATGCCCGGCTCGTACATGTCCAACAGTGCATCATACGGCGTTTCGCCTGTTCCCCAATACGAAATGAATTCGCGATTAAACGCGACAATCTGCTCAAGGTAAGGACGAAAGCTTTCAAAATCCGCATTTTGTTTCGCCTCTTCCCAAACCGCTTCCGCCTTCGACGTCAAAACGACATACTCTTCATAACGTTCCGGCGGAATTTTGCGGCTGCGTTCGTACTCTTTTTTGCATTCCGTCACCATTCTTTGCTCGACCGGCGACAGCTCATCCATATGCTCCGACAATGCTGACAACAGCTCCCCCATCTCTGGGGAAACGGACATTTGAAAACGTTCCGCTGACAACAGCCCGACGACTTCCGATCTCGTTTCAATCCCTTTCTTCGGCGCACCCGTGCGCATATCCCAATAGAGGACGCCCAGCGCTTCATCATAAGCTTTTATTTTCTTCATCAATGCTTTAAAACGTTGCAACGTTGAACTGACAGTCATGCATTTAACCCCTTTCAACATTGATGATCCAAATATATCAAATGTCTTTGATTTTTTCTAATGGATTGCCGTCGCATTGAGAATATGATATAAATAAATTCATCATTTAACTCAATCCAGGCTGTTTTGAAGATCCAGACGGATCGGCGGACAGCATGAACATCAGCGGCACAACTGCTGTCCAAAGACGGGGAGGAAATGACGCGATGCAATTTCATATCACGAAAGCAGCGAGTGAACAATTGCATAAACAATTAGAAAATGATCATTCTGGATATTTAAAATTGTTATATGATATCGAAGGATGCGGCTGCAGCGTAAGCGGCGTGCCTGCACTGCGGCTCACTCAAACGAAGGAGCCCGGCGATGTTGAAGGCGTGCTCACGGACGAGTCAGAACCGACACCTGTGCCTGTTCTTTATGAAAAGAGACAAGAAATCTTTTTTGAAGAGCGATTAATTCTCGACTACAATCCTCAAAAGAACGGTTATGTGCTCAAAAGCGATCAGCAGATTTATCATCAACAGCTTAAAATACAAGATAAAAACACATGATAAGAGAGGGGTTGCGCCATGAACAACATGGAGAAAATTTTAGCATTCAACAAACAATTCGTAGACTCCAAACAATATGAAAGCTACCGAACTTCTCGTTATCCGAATCGCAAAATGGTCATCTTGACTTGCATGGACACGAGGCTTCAAGAATTGCTGACTCGGGCGATGAATTTGCAAAACGGAGATGCCAAAGTGATTCGAAATGCCGGAGCAATCGTTACCCAGCCTTTCGGCAATGTCATGCGCAGCATACTCGTAGCCGTCTATGAATTGAACGCAGAAGAAATTTGCGTCATCGGTCATTATGATTGCGGCATGACAGGACTGAATCCAGAGAAGCTCATGCAGAAGATGCGGCAAAGCGGAATTGATCACGAAACATTCGACATATTGAAAAATTCCGGCATTCACCTGTCGGCATGGTTGAAAGGTTTTGACAACATTGAGGAAAGCGTGAAAAACAGCGTAAGCATCATTCACCGCCACCCGCTCTTGCCTAAAAATCTGCCCGTTCACGGTTTAATTATTCATCCTGAAACCGGCAAACTCGATTGGATCGTGAACGGCTATGAACAAGCAAAGTGATGTTTCGCGTTAACAAAACTTTCAGAAGCGGCTCGGACCTAGTTTTTTGAAATTAGGCCCAGCTGCTCACACTCCTGTTCCGACAATTTGCGCAATGTGATCGATTTAAGGCAGTGCTGCATCTCCTCATACTTCTCTTCTGCCTCCTTTTCCTTCATCGGCTTGCCTAGCTGCCTGCCTTTATAACAAATAATGTAATACACTGATTTACCTCCTGTAAGCTTGAAACATCCCCCATAAATCTCTTTGTCATTCAGTATGTCTATAATTACCTATAGACTACCAAGTTGAAATAAGATGAGCAATGGGAAAAATAAGCTTAATTGAAGCGATTTAAATACAAAAAGCGATCGATTCCATGCATTTGCTTGTTTATTCTCCCATCCACTCCATCATCGATCAGTTGACAACGCTTTAATTTCAGTGTTTGAACGTTGTTGCATATGTTTGCAAACGCAGCGGCCGCAGATGATTTCCATGAATGCACAACAAAAAAGCACGATCTTCACCATGCATTCACAAAAAATCATTCTATAATAGGAACGAAATTATGCAGCGAAAGGTTCCATGCATTTCTGTTATTTAAACCATCCTTTTTCCTTAAATCTGGAAATGGCTTCAATCCGATTGCCTGCTTTCAGTTTGTCTAATATGCCTGAAACGTAATTGCGAACCGTGCCGGTCGTTAAATACAATTCATTGGCAATCTCTTTCGTATTTTTCCCGTCTGCAATCAGTTTAATGACCTGCACTTCCCGTTCGGTAAGCGGATTTTCCTCTTCATATGCCAAATCTACGAGCTCCGGCGAATATACTTTGCGCCCTTTCATGATGGCTCGGATCGCGTCAGCCAATTCTTCGCTCGGGCTGTCTTTCAGCAAATATCCGCTCACGTTCGCCTTTCTTGCACGCTCAAAATAACCGGCGCGGGCAAACGTCGTCAATATGATGACTTTGCAATCTTCGCCTTGCAGCTCCTCTGCCGCATCTAATCCGCTTTTCACGGGCATTTCAATGTCCATGATGCATACGTCGGGCTTTAGCTGTTTCACCAGCTGCACAGCTTCATCTCCGTTTTTTGCTTTTCCAACCACTTCCATATCTTCTTCCAAGTTCAAAAGCGCGCCCAGTGCTCCCAGCAGCATCCCTTGATCTTCAGCGATGACAATGCGAATCATCACGAATCACTCCTCTTGTTTTGATTGCACGATCACTTGAGGCACTTGCACGGCAACAACAGTCCCCTCGTCCGAATCGACGGTCATGCTTCCATTGATGAATTCCAAACGTTCCCGCATGCCGCGGAGCCCGTTGCCTTTCAACAAATCTTGGCTTTCAATGCCAATGCCGTCATCTTTAATGATCAACTCAATATATTCTTTTGTTTGGTTGATGATGACCCAACACGTCTTCGCTCGGCTGTGCTTCACCACATTCGTCACTGCTTCTTTCAAGCACATGCTGATCACATTTTCGACTAACAGCGGGATGGACAATGAATGATGATTTCCTTCCAATTTGAATTCAATTCCCGCTGCTTTGAGCAATTGCTGGACATGAACCAGCTCATCTTTCAGCTTCATGCTCTTCATCGAAGAAACGATTTCTCTTAATTCTTTCAATGCATTTCTGGCCGTCTGATTAATATCTTTCATTTCTTGCCGGGCTTTGTTCGGATGAAGATCGACAAGCTTGCTCGACAGATCGCTCTTTAAACCGATCAGCGAAAGTTTTTGTCCGAGCGTGTCGTGCAAATCGCGGGCAATGCGCTGCCTCTCTTCAGCTACGAGCAGTTCCGAAATCCGCTCATTCGCATTTTGCAGTTCGTCTTCCAGCTTTTTTCGCTTGTTCGTATGATACATATTTAACGGCAGCAAAATCACGCCCAAAATAGTGACGATTAAAAAAGGAACTTGCATCAGCAAAATTTCTTTCTGAATGAAAAAACCTGCGCTGACAGCGGCGACGGCAAGTGATAAATGCAAGACATACAGCGTAATAAATGCGCCTTTGCGCTCGCAATTGCCGATAAAAAAGGCGATGAACAACGCAAAATACACATAGCCGAAATATAAAGTCAGCACAGTGCTGATCACCATGGCGATGCCCAAAAACAGATAGACCGGCCATCCTTTTCTGACAAAAGCGAAGCGATAGGCGGCGAAAAACAGCACAATCAGCATGATGCCGATGGTGATCTCGAGCGGAGAAGACAGACGGAATACGAAATAAAACGGGAGTATGCAGAACATAATCCACGTATATAATCCGAGGCCGGTGTTTTTCGTAAAAATATGATACCACTTTTGCATAAAGGCTCCCCTGTTCATGGACCGTCTCACTTTCTGTTAGTATATATGAAACATGCTGACGAAGTCTACGCTGATTTGCGTCGTTTAAAGTACAACAGCCCCATCCATTAAGATGAAGGGCTGTTTGCAACTTTTCTTTTTAGTTTGCGTCGTTCCGATTGTTCGATTTCCAATTTTTCCAGCTTCTTCATCTCTTTGTATTGTTTGAAGCTAATGAATCGTCTGCTTTGCTGGTCAAACAAGCGAAATCGAATCGCCTCCAAACTGGATCGCAGCGTAATGGTTGTCACGCGCTGCAACGGCGGAACAGATTTGTGAGCTTGCTCCAATTGGTAATTGGGCACCCTTGGGCTCAGATGATGAACATGATGAAATCCGATGTTCCCTGTCAGCCATTGCAATATTTTAGGCAGTTTGTAGTAAGAGCTGCCGTCTACGGCTGCTTTCACATAATCCCAGTCGTCTTCATTTTCATAATACGAATCTTCGAATTGATGCTGCACATAAAACAGCCATATCCCTGCAGAACCGGCGATAAACATAATCGGAAGCTGGATCGCCAGCAGCGCTTGCCAGCCGACAGCAAAACCGAGCACCAGATAAATAACGGCAAGACACGCATTCGTAAGGTAAGTGTTCCAGCGTTCTCTCCTCTTGGCGCCTTTCCGGTTGAAGCGATTGTCAATCAGAAACAAGTACAGCGGACCTAATCCGAACATAATCAACGGATTGCGGTACAACCGATAAGCGGCTTTCTTCCAAAAAGATGCCTCACTGTACTCGTTTACCGTCATCACCC
>CALKAN010000460.1 GCA_937983035.1 uncultured Paenibacillaceae bacterium
CCCATCAGGTGGATGCCACTTTTTTTAATTTACCGGGTTTTGTCCCAGCCCCTTTTTTTAATTTACCGGGTTTTGTCCCAGCCTCTTTTCTTTTCATGCTTGGCCCAGCCCCATGACTATGCCATTGCTGCGCTTCGCATGTTGCGGCTTTTTAAACCAACGCATTGCACGAATGATGAACGGCATGAGAATAGCTCGCAACATCATCGCTTAGCTTGGATGCGCTTCCATCCTGTCCAACAAAATCAAAAATCGGCACGGTTTAGCGGTCAACTGTCCAATCCAATATTCCATCTGCCTTGTTCGCTTTTCAACACTTCTTGCAATTCATGCGCCAGCTGCTTCAGCCCTTCGATGTCTTCATTTTCCCATCGTTCATGGAAAGCAGATTGGAAATTTGCTGCTTCTTTCACCCTGCGGTAGTAATACAACTGCTGAATATCGTTCATGATGCGATCGACGAGATTGGAACGGTCTTCGAACAATTTTTGGGCATCGACGATTTCGTCTCGGATGCTTGACATTTCCTTGTCCAGCAAGTACGCTGCTTCCGCAGCCTTGCGCAGTCTCAGCCTGACCTCATCCGGCAAATCCCGTTTGTATTTATAATTGAGCGAATGTTCGATCGTTGCCCAAAAGTTCATCGCCAGCGTGCGAATCTGAATTTCGGCCAGCACTTCCTTCATCCCTAGTCCGGATTGAACCGGATAGCGCACGATCATATGATAGCTGCGATAGCCGCTTTGTTTTTGGTGCGTCACATAGTCTTTCTCATAGACGACCGTCATGTCTTTGCGCTGCCGAATCAACGAAGCGACCCGCTGAATGTCCTCTTCAAATTGGCACATGATGCGGATGCCGGCAATATCTTCAATGCCTGTTTCCAAATTTTCCAACGATACGTTCAGCCGGCGGCATTTATCCAATATGCTTGAAATTTTCTTCACTCTGCCGGTGACAAATTCAATCGGAGCAAATTCCTCATATTGTTTCAACTCCGCGCGCAAGCTTTTAAATTTCACTTTTAATTCTTCCACTGCCTGCTCATAAGGGTAAAGAAACCTTCCCCAATCTCTGTTGTCCATCATCAAGCCCCCGTTCCTGCCAAAAGTCCCAAAGATCCCATAGTTGGATTGCTGGAAAAAGGCCGGCTGGCGCGCCCGCCTTTTCCAAATTGTTGAATCGTTTATTCAGCCGTGCCAACTGCTTCCGAAATATGTTTGAAGCCGTCTTGCTGCAGCAAACGATCCAATCCAAGATGAATGTCCTTGACTATGCCGGGCCCGCGATAAATCATCCCGGTATAAATCTCAACCGCATCAGCTCCTGCGCGGATTTTATCATATGCATCTTGTGCCGTGAAAATTCCGCCTGAGCCGATGATCGGCACCTTTCCTTTCGTTAAGCCGTAAATCCGCCGAATCGTTTGCGTCGAAAGGGCGGTTAAAGGTTTGCCGCTTAACCCGCCGCTTTCTTTCGCATGGCGATGTTTTAAACCATCCCGCGACAGCGTCGTATTCGTCGCCACGATGCCGGAGACGCCTGACTCAAGCAGCGCAGCAGTCGTCTGTTCCAGCTCTTCTTCCGTAAAATCCGGCGCCAGCTTTACAAACAGCGGCTTATTTTCTGAAGCTCGGCTGTTTTGCTCCATCATTTCTTTCACTAATGCCGCCAGCAGTTTCTTCAGTTCTTCGCCATGCTGCAATTTCCTTAAATCCGGCGTGTTCGGCGAGCTGATATTTACCACAAAAAAATCACCGTATGAATACAACATACGGATGCATGCGATATAATCGTCCACCGCTCGTTCATTCGGCGTATCTTTATTCTTGCCGATATTAATGCCGATCGGAATTTGCCTCTGAACAGACTGAAGCTCAGCCGCCATCGCTTCGGCGCCTTGATTGTTAAATCCCATCCGGTTAATCAGCGCTTCATCGTCCGGCAGGCGAAACAGCCTCGGTTTGTCGTTGCCCGGCTGCGGCCGCGGCGTGACCGTCCCCGCTTCCATAAAGCCGAACCCCATGGCGGAAAAAGCAGGAACGGCCTGCCCATCCTTGTCTAAGCCTGCAGCCAATCCGATCGGAGTCTTCAACTTTAGCCCGGCAAGCTCGACCTGCAATGAAGGAATGTCCGGCACGTCAAAGCTTGCCTTGATCAAAGATTGCAACAGTTTCGACTTCCCTGCCCAGCGCAGCCGCCCAATCGTAAAATGATGCGCATGTTCAGGATCCATGCGAAAAAGCAGCGGCTTGGCGATCTTTTCATATAGTCGTATCATCAATTCCACTCCGTATTCTAAATTCATGCAGCGAAGTTTGATGCGCATGCTGCTGCAAGTACAAGATCATGATCAAGCCTTCAACAGCGTTTCAACACAAAAGTTCATTTCCATCCAACGTTCATTTCTATCATTTGAAAATATTTTCCAATCCATAGTTTATCGTGATTCAGCAAAAAAAGAAAGAGGACATTTGCGGATTAACCAAGCACTAAATGTCCAAAAAATTCACTGACATGAAAATCCGGTTTGTCGGATTCAATCAAGTTCCAGCACCCGTAATGCGGTTGCGGCACGTCTTCTCCGCATTTATAGAAATTCGCCCGAAGCTCCGCGCCAGCCTGCGCTTCAAATGCTGGAAAATGGTTCTTTATAAATGAAAAAGGAACCGAATATTGCACCTGCCAGTATGTCTTTCCGTTTTGATCTTTTAATCCCGTCTTCGCATCGATGTTAAAAATGCCCGGATCAAGCGCAAGCCTGCTGCGGTTTCTGCCGGCGCCGAGACCGAGCAGCAGCGTGCCGGCTGCATTCATCTCAAAGTTCAAGTATCTGTCATCTTGCGACGGCAGCGGCTGAACGAAAAATTCTACGCAGCTGTCCTTGTAAACTTCTTCGTTCATGCGGTAATAAGTAATCGTTGGATTGTCTTCATGCGTGCGAAACTGAACATGCAATTTCTCATCCGTATAAAATAAACGAACTTCAACTTCTGGTTGATAACCGTTATCTTCCCATAAATAATGGCGAATATAAAGCGGCTTCGCCTCATCCCATGCAGCGCCTGTCATCGCTTGCTGCTCATCCAAGCGCTGAACCACATGCTTTTGTGCCATCAACATGCATCCTTTCTATTGATATGCCGCAAGCATTGCGTCATTCGCCTTTCATCTTCTGCTCCATCTTTTGCAGTTTGAGCCAATCCATTTGCAGCGAAGTGCCTCTGCGTTTCTGGTCTCTCAGCAACTTAGAAGGCTCATCGCCCGCCAGTCCCGCTTTAAATACCGCATCTTCGCCGAACTTGTCGCGAATCGCATCCAACGCATCTTGGAGCCGGTCTTTTTTGACAGCATCTTGATATTCAAACAGATCGAGCTGCACGGCGGCTTGTTCTTTCGGCTGCAAATTCTGAGCGGTCAAGCCTAACAGGCGCACGGGCTTCCCTTTGACCCAATGCTTTTCAAACAAACGAACCGCTTCCTTATAGAACACGTCTGGATCTGCGCTCGGTGCAGACAGCGCGGCAGACCGGGTGATCGTCTTCATGGCAGGCGTTCGAATCGTAATTTGAACGGTAGAAGACAGCATGCCGTGCTTGCGCAAGCGCCGGGTGACTTGGTCGGACAAGGCGAGAAACACACGGCGAATGTCATCGTCCTCCGTATAGTCGCGCGGCAATGTCGTCATATGCCCGATCGACTTGTTCGGTTCACGGTTCATCTTCACTTCAGCATCGTCTTCCCCGTTCGCGGCTCTCTTCATATAGCGGCCATGCACGCCAAAATGCCGAACCAACCGTTCTTCATCCGCGCGCGCGAGCTCGCCGATCGTATGGATGCTAAGCTGCTTCAGCTTGTCTGCTGTCTTCGCCCCGATTCCATACAACGCCGAGCAAGGCTTTGGCCAAAGCAGTTTAGGCACATCCCGCTTGCGCAAAATCGTCAGACCGTTCGGCTTCTTCATGTCCGAAGCCATCTTGGCGAGCAGCTTATTGGGGGCAATCCCGATCGAACACGGCAAATGCAGCTGTTCGAATATGCGGTTTTGAATTTGACGGGCGATTTCAACCGGAGTGCCGAATTGGCCGGAACCGGTGATGTCCAAATAACATTCATCAATCGACATCGCTTCAACCAAAGGCGTATATTCAGAGCAGATGGACATGAACCGCCGCGAATAACTGCGGTACAGTTCGAAGTCAGGGTGGATCAAAATGAGTTCCGGACACAGCTTCAAAGCTTCCCTCACTTGCATTCCGGTCCTTACTCCCCGCTTCCGCGCCTCGTAAGAAGAAGTGACAATGATCCCTTTCCTCTGCTCCACGTTGCCGGATACCGCACACGGCTTGTTCCGATATTTCCACGGTTCTTCAGCCGCATGCACGGAACAATAAAAAGCATTCATGTCGATATGCAATATGACTCTGCCTTTGCGCGCAGCTCCCCGATCACTTCCGGATGAAATGCCTTGACGGTTCATGCCGTCCTCATTGTTCCTTCCCTTGTTCATAAGATGCGCGCACAGTCGTATAAATGCCTCCGCGCACATTGAATTTCCCGATGACTTCCAATTTCTTAGGCTGTATAAATTTCACAAAATCTTTCAAAATCGTATTCGTGACGTCTTCATGAAAATGTCCTTCATCGCGGAAGCTCCACAAATACAATTTCAAAGATTTCAATTCTACGATATATGGACCGGGGACATATTTATAAGTGATCGTGGCAAAGTCCGGCTGACCGGTCACAGGACACAGCGCTGTAAATTCCGGACATTCAATTTCCACTTCATATTCGCGATCCGGATGCGGATTTGGGATCGGCTCTAACGTTCTAGACGGCTTTGTTGACATAAGTTCATTCCTCCTGCATATATCTGTGTTTGCCTGATAATCAGTTTTAATACAAGCATACATGCGGGCGCAAGTCCGGTCAAGCGGAACTGAAAAAGAGCCGATCAATATTGTTTTTCCATTCATAGAAGGCTTATGTACAACAGTGAAACAAAACATGCTATAATAATTAATTATGAAACAGCAGGTGAGTAAGGAGGCCCATATATGTCGAATCAAGTCTTGCTCTTCGACACCACCCTGCGGGACGGCACACAGGGGGAAGGAATCAGTTTATCCGTAGAAGACAAACTCAAAATTGCACAGAAGCTCGATCAATTAGGGATCCATTATATTGAAGGCGGATGGCCGGGGAGCAATTCGAAAGACATCGAATTTTTCCAACGGGTAAAAGAACTAAAATTGAATCATGCCAAAATTTCCGCTTTCGGCAGCACTCGGCGCAAACATACGCGTCCAGAAGATGATGAGAACTTAAATCGAATCCTTGAGACCAGGGTGGAGGTTGCCTCCATATTTGGGAAGTCTTGGGATTTCCATGTCGATAAAGCGATTCAGACGACGTTAGAAGAAAATCTGGCCATGATTTATGATTCAGTCAGCTATTTGAAATCTCACGGCCTGGAAGTGATCTACTTAGCCGAACACTTCTTTGACGGATACAAAAACAATGCCGATTACGCCATGGAAACGATTCGGAAAGCTGAAGCCGCCGGTGCAGACTGGGTAGTGCTTTGCGACACGAACGGCGGATGCCTGCCCGGCGAGATCAGTGAAATCATTGCGCTTGTGTGCAAAGAACTGAATGCGCCGATCGGCATCCATGCACACAATGATTGCGAGCTCGGCGTCGCCAACTCTCTGGCGGCCGTTCAAGCCGGCGCCAGACAAGTGCAAGGGACGATCAACGGCTTCGGTGAGCGCTGCGGCAACGCCAATCTCAGCTCGATTATTCCAAACTTGCAGTTGAAGCTCAATTATGATTGCATCTCGAGCGAACAATTGCGCATGTTGACGAGCGTAGCACGTTATGTCAATGAAATGGCGAATGTTCATATGCCTGTCAACCAACCGTTCGTCGGTTCTGCCGCATTTGCTCATAAAGGCGGCATCCATGTATCGGCAATTTTGAAGCACCCGAAAACATACGAGCACATTGAACCCGAGTTGGTCGGCAATAAGCAGAGAGTGCTCGTGTCAGAGCTTTCCGGACAAAGCAATCTCATCTTTAAAGCGAAAGAGATGAATTTGAATTTGGATCTGGATCGCAATCGGCCGGAGACGCGCGAAATCATTCAAAAGATCAAACAGCTGGAGCACGAAGGATACCAATTCGAAGGAGCGGACGCTTCGCTGGAACTGCTTCTAAGGGAAGCGTTTGATGAAACGATGGAAGAACCGTTCACGTTCGAATCGTTTAAAATTATCATCGGCAAAAATTCCGATTCTCCGGTCACTTCCGAAGCGATCGTCAAACTGAAAGTTGCGGGTGAAACCGTGTATATGGCGGCGGAAGGCAACGGTCCGGTGAACGCGTTGGACAATGCCTTGAAACAGGCGCTCGTGCAATTTTATCCTGAAATTAAGCATATGACGTTAACCGATTATAAAGTTCGAGTATTGGATGAAAAAGATGCGACCGCAGCCAAAGTAAGAGTGTTGATCGAAACGACTGACTTTGAAAATACTTGGAGCACGGTAGGCGTATCCGCCAACGTCATCGAAGCGAGCCTGCAAGCTTTGATTGACAGCTTCCGCTACGGACTGCTCGGCAAAACTTGCATCAAGCCGGAAAAAGTTGAAGATCAGCCTGTCGGCATAGCCAACCATTAATTAATTGGGTCATTTGCCGGCTTTGACCATTGCCGGGGGCCGGCTTCATGCAACCATCATTGCAAAAAAAGCGCGAACAGCGATGCTTCCTGCACTTCCGAAGATCGCCATTCGCGCTTTTTTGCATGCTCGGCTGTTTGTATGATCAATATTTGATCAGCCGCTTCACTCTTTTTTCAAGTTCATCGTAAGGCAATACCCCATGAATGACATCCCTGATGACCCCATGTTTGTCAATTAAGAAACTCGTCGGATAACCGAGCACGTTGTACAATTTCACCGCATCTGCCTGAACATCCATGAGCACTGGAAAATCAAAGCCGTGTCTCTGAACGAACTGTTCTGCATCTCGCGCCGAATCTAATGCCGTTGCATTGACCGCGTATATTTCCAAGTTATTCTGATATTTGTCGTGCAACCGAACTAAATCTGGTGCTTCCAGCTCGCAAGGGCCGCACCAAGATGCCCAAAAATTGACAAACAGCGCCTTGTCTCTATCTCCCCCGACTTCGTAAACTTCGTCCCCTTCCATATTATGTAAGGAGAAAGTTGGTGCCAGCATATCTTTCCAAGGCCCCACTTCTTGCGGCAGCATGGCCTCCTGTCTTGAAGCGGACGTATGTTGATACACCGTAAAGCCGACCAAAAGGATGATGCCCAGCATGATTACGATATTTCTAGCCCTCATTCATCGAGCCCCCTAAACGTCGTTGTACAGTTGCTTTTCTATATTATACACTGTCTGTTCTGTTTGCATCCACCTGCGCAGCAATTTTTAACCAGCTCCGCCATGATTCGCATGACTTGCACTCAAATGGGCACAATATTAAAGTCCGTCAACATGAAATGAAAATGGCAAAACAGCGCTGTTTTCCTTGCATGGGCAATCCATGAAAACAGAACATTTGAGGAGTTACATTCATATGAATACAGGAAAATTAAGAAAAAACAAGCTGCGCGCCGCCGCATTTGAATCAGACCTGTTTCGAGATCCGCATGATCCAGCATCAACCAGCAAATCAGATTCCGCGAAAAAAAACAAAACTAAAGGAAAGATGATCGAATTTCTTTCCATTGCAACGATTCCGCTCGTGCTCGTGCTCGGCAACTCCATGCTCATTCCGATCTTGCCCGATATGGCAAAAGCTTTGAACGTGACCCAATTTCAAACCAGTTTGATCATTACGCTTTTTTCCGTAACTGCGGGACTGTTTATCCCTGTTCTCGGATATTTGTCAGATCGGTACAGCCGAAAAGCAATCATCATTCCTGCACTGATCGTATACGGAGCCGGCGGAATTCTGGCAGGATTCGGCGCCGTATGGAAATCTTACGGCATCATCTTCGCTGCGCGCATCATTCAAGGACTCGGCGCTGCCGGCACGGTATCGTTGGCGCTTGTTGGAGATTTGTACGATGGGGCAACCGAAAGCAAAGCGCTTGGCATTACAGAAGCAGCCAACGGATTCGGCAAAGTCATCAGCCCGATATTAGGTTCATTATTCGCTTTAATCATTTGGTATGCAGCTTTTTTCGCTTTTCCTGTTTTTTGCGCGGCCTCCATCCTCATGCTCGTCTTTTTCATTAAAGAGCCGAAACGTCAAGACAAACCCGTTAAACTGAAACAATATGTGAAAAATATCGGCCGCATATTTAAAGAAAAAGGCAGGTGGCTCATTGCTTCTTTTGTTGCCGGATCCGTATCTCTGTTTATTTTGTTCGGCGTATTGTTCTACTTATCTGACATTCTGGAGCAGAAACCGTATGAAATCGACGGGATCGTCAAAGGCTTAATCCTCGCCATCCCTTTGACAGGCCTGGTCATTACATCCTACATTACAGGAAGCGTGATTAAGAAGAACGGCGTGCTGATTCGGAGGGTGATGATCGCCGGCTTCATTTTAGCGACTGCTTCACTGACTTTCGCCATTTTCTTCCACAAGCAAATCTATGTGCTCATTTCCATGCTGACATTAAGCAGCATTGGAACCGGGCTTGTGCTGCCTTGCTTGAATACGATGATTACAGGCGCCGTAGAACGAAAACAGCGCGGCGTGGTCACATCCCTTTACAGCAGTTTGCGTTTTTTCGGCGTTGCATTCGGTCCGCCGCTGTTCAGCTGGCTGATGGCCGGATCAGACCGCACATTGTTTATTGCCGTATCTTCCTTATCGCTGATCATGTTGGTGCTCGTTGCCCTGTTCATCAAGCCTGACAAGCAAATTGAATGATGCTGCAAATTGACTCGAGGAAAAAAAATGCTTAAAATTAAAGCATAGAACATATGTATTAATAATGGGGCTGTCAACTTATTGTTACACCGTCAAAAGAAGGGGGATGTGTATGTTTTTTTTCTACTGGCCGATTGACATATTAATTTTCGCAGCTTTCGGACTAGCCATGTGGGCGCAATTCCGTGTGCAATCGACTTTTCAGAGATGGGCCAAAGAGCCTGTCCTCTCAGGTTTGACCGGATACGAGGCCGCCCGCCGCATGTTGGACGCCAACGGATTGCACGACGTGCCGGTTGAACCCGTGCAAGGAACGCTGACCGATCATTACGATCCGATTCACCGCGTCGTTCGCTTGTCTGAACCTGTATATTCCGGACAATCCATATCTGCAATCTCCGTCGCTTGCCATGAAGTCGGGCATGCGATTCAACATAAAGTGAAATATCCGATGCTCGTTGCTCGTCATCGCATTTTTCCGATTACGAGACTCGCCTCTTCGATCGCGCCGCTCTTGTTAATCGCTGGCTTCATATTTCAAGAAACGAATTTAATCGGGCTTGCGATCATCTTTTTTTCTTTCGCTGTACTGTTTCAAGTCATTACTTTGCCTGTTGAATTCAATGCCAGTTCGAGGGCGCGCGAACTCATGATTTCCTACGGCTTTATTACGAACAATGAAGAGCGGGGCGCTGCCAAAGTGCTCAATGCGGCCGCTTTGACATATGTCGCAGCTGCTGCCATTGCCGTTTTGGAACTTTTTAAATTCATTATGATATTCAGAGACCAAAACTAATGCAAAAAAACCATTGGGGAATCGATCTGTTCTCCAATGGTTTTGTTCGTTTATGCGTGATTCGTTTTTAAACGGTTCTTCATTCTAAAATAATCTAATAAAAAGTTTTGAAAAACCCAGGCCACTTGAGGAAGCTTCTCATCCCTTCTGCGAATGAGTCCGATAGACCTCGTCACTTTCGGTTCCGTTACTTTCACCTGCACAGGCTGAAACTGCGATGTGCAGCAATGGCTGAGCGCCAGCTCAGGCAGCAAACTGACTCCCATTCCTACCGTAACTAAGCCTCGAATCGTATCCGTCTCTTCTCCTTCAAAGCTGATTTTCGGATTAAAACCCGCTTTCATGCAGGCATCCAATACGATTTGCCGCAAGGAATACCCTTCGCTGAAAATGACAAAAGGTTCTGATTTCAGCTGCTCCAAGCGAATCGTTTCTGCAGAAGCCATCGGATGATTCGGCGGCATAATGGCAAGCAGCTCTTCCCTCCATACTTCCTCCCCGTCGACGTAAGGATTCTTTTCTGGAAACGGAGATATGAGCGCTAAATCAATCTCCCCTCTCGTGACAGCATCAATCAAAGACTGGAACTTGTCCTGCTTAAATCGAAATCTGACATTCGGATGGTCTTTACGAAAGCGTGATACGATGTTCGGCACCATATTCGCGCCAAGACTGTGCGGAAAACCAAGTCGAATCTCGCCGGAAGTCGGATCTACTAGTTCTTGCACTTCCATAACAGCGCGATCCAAATCAGCGAGAATGGCCTCAACTTTCTTTAGGAACAACTTGCCGATCGGAGTCAGCTGCACGTTCCTTCCTTTCTGCACAAAAAGATCGGCCCCCAACTCTTTCTCCAGCTGATGAATTTGCCGGCTGACGGCCGATTGGGCAACATGAAGTTCTTCCGCTGCCCTGGTGACATGCTGCTTTTTCGCCACTTTCACAAAGTACTGAAGTTGTCTTAATTCCAATGCCATCTCTCCATCAATGCTTTCTGCATCTATTATACTCCAACTTTCCAGGTTTGTCTTGTCATGCCAGCATTGCTATCTTTTTCTGCGAGACAGCAAGAAGAACAGCACATAGCCGCCGATCAATCCGCCTAAATGCGCAAGCAAATTAATTCTTGGAAACAATATAGAGTAAATGAGGCCCAGCACTAAAAAAGTTTGGACCGTTTTGCGAGAGCTGTAATCGAGCACATGGCGCATGTGAACGAGCATGAACAAATAAGCGCCCAATAAGCCGTAAGCTGCGCCGGATGCACCCGCAGAGATGTATTTGGACATGAACATGACCGTAAACAAATTTCCAACAAGGCCGCTTCCGATGTACAGCAAGAAAAATTTAACATGCCCCAGCAGCCGCTCGAGCGGAGGCGAAAAAATAAAAATCGAAAAACTGTTAAAAAAGAAATGGCCAAAGCCAAAATGCAAAAACATCGAAGAAACCCACCGCCAAAAATCCGTGCCGCCGGGAACGGCGTCTGTCAGTGCGCCTAATCGAAACATTACTTCAAATCCAGGGCTCGACCATCCGCCCCAAAATCCCGTAATGACAAACAACACCAAATTTACAGCGAGGATCAGCGAAGTCACAGGATACAAGCGCAAATACGCGCTGAAGCTTTCATATCGCAAAAAAATCATGCATTTGCCCCCTACTTATTCATGAATCGATGTCTGCCGCATGGACAGGGAAGTTTCGAATTGGTTATAATAGGTATTGTACCATTTTGTTTCTTCATTTTCATTAAAAAGGAGGAGTTGTTCATGACGCAAGAACGTTCAGGGGCAGCCACATTCAAAGGCGATCCCATCACGTTGATCGGCCCGGAACTGAAACCCGGCGACCCGGCCCCTGATTTCAGACTGAATAAAGACTTGTTGACTGAAGTAACGTTGGAAGATTACAAAGGCAAAGTGAAGCTGATCAGCGTTGTTCCTTCGCTCGATACTGGAGTATGCGACGCGCAGACCAAACGATTTAATGAAGAGGCAGTCAAATTAGGAGATAATGTCGTGGTGTTGACGGTAAGCGTTGATCTTCCCTTTGCCCAAGCCCGCTGGTGCGGAGCGAACGACATTCAACATGTCATCACGCTTTCCGACTATAAGACGAACAATTTCGGCAAAGCTTACGGCGTGTTGATTAAAGAATTGGGCTTGAATCATCGCGCGATTTTCGTCGTCGATGCCGAAGACACCATTCGCTATGTTCAATATTTGCCGGAAATGACCGAACATCCGGATTACGACTCGGCGCTGGAAGCAGTGAAAGCGCTCGTATAACAAAACTGCAGCCATCATCCGTTCGAATGATGATAAGCAGCCGACGAATGCCTGTCTCAATTGTTCCAACCAAAACGAACAGGCGTGCCAAAAAAAGGAAAACCGTCCGCTGGCGGACGGTTTTCCACTGAAACACAGTCAAATTTCACATGACTTTATATGCAACCATTTTCTTGTCAATCTGTTGAAACAACTCTAAAATCGTTCGATAATTCGATCCTAAATCCCCCATGGAACCGCGAGAAGCAGAGTAAATGTCGATCGCCGTCTTTACAGGATTCACAGAAAACAACATGATCGTAATATCCTGTATTCTTCCCGTAGCTGTTCGCTTTTCCACGACGATCTCTCCTACATTTTTCACCTCATGCAGCACTTTGTACTTCGGCATCTTTTTCAAAAGCGTGACGACTTCTTCCCAAGCTTGATCTTTCGGCATATTATAATATCGGGTCTTCAAAAGCGGATCACTGGCTTTTTCCCCTGTTTGCTCATGACTGCGAAAAATTCCGATCAGCGTTCGCTTCAGCAAATTGGATCTCCCCCTTTCCTCTACTGAACCCGCAACGATCATGGGACATTTCTTTATTATTCTAATATATCACTGTTTTATGATTATTCAAGTCATTTTCCCCATTCAACATTCACGAATTCGGAGAGAATCCTGCATGCAGCATAAACTGATGAAATGATTGTTGGCCTTGCTCGGTGCGCTTAAATACGCCTGCATCTTGCAGCACGCGAATAAATTTGGCTCCGACTTCAGCTTTCAAGCATTCCCATGCTTGCTGCTCTGTCATGGATGTCCCGTGATTTTGCGTCAGTTCATGGATCCATGGAACGTGCTTGTGCAAAGGATCGCGGTCATCGTCTTGCGCGCGCCGCAATATTTCGTCTTTTCCGGTCAAAACGGCCGCAATTTCATGCAATTCATCAATCAAACGCCCCGGCAGCACGGCCAAGCCCATCACTTCGATCAGGCCGATATTTTCTTTTTTTATATGATGCAGCGGGCGGTGAGGGTGGAAGATGCCTTCAGGATGTGCTTCTGTCGTGCGGTTATTCCTCAAGACTAAATCGATCTCATAATTTCCTTTGCTGTTCCTGCGCACGATGGGGGTAATCGTGTTGTGCGGAATTTTTCGCTGCTCGGAATCCAAGCTGAATGCCGCTATATCTGCTTCTTCATCGCTGTATTCTCGCCATGCATCCAAGATGTGCGAAGAAAGTGCGATCAATGTGCCCGGATCGTCACATTCAAGACGAATGACTGACATGGGCCATTTGACTCGGCTGATCGCCGCCCCGGGAAAGCGGGAATGAGAATATGTCTGTTCCGCCGGAGCTTTTTCCATGGCGAATACATGCCGGCCGCCTTGAAAATGATCGTGATTTAAGATCGAACCGCCCACAATGGGCAAGTCTGCATTTGAACCAATAAAATAATGAGGAAACTGTTCCACAAAATGAAAAAGGCTGCGAAACGTATGTTCATTGATCTTCATCGGCCGATGCTCTTCTGAAAATACGATGCTGTGCTCATTGTAATAAACGTATGGAGAGTATTGCAAATACCATCTTTCTCCCGCAAGTTCAAGCGGGATCACGCGATGGTTTTGCCTTGCGGGATGATCGATCCTGCCGGCATAGCCGACATTTTCCAAGCAGAGCAAGCATTTCGGATAATGCATCGCCGACGCATTTTTCAAGGCGGCGATTTCTTCCGGATCTTTCTCCGGCTTTGACAGATTAATCGTAATTTCCAATTCGCCGTAAGCGGTTTTTGCCGTCCAATACTTGTTTTTGGCAATCCGGTCTGTGCGAATATAATTTGAACATTTTGACAAATGGTAGTAAAAATCCGTTGCCTTTTCGATCGATTCGCTGCCGGCAATTTCCCAAAATTTTCGAGCCAATTCAGATTGTCTCGGCATGAGCAAGCCCATGATTCGGGCATCCAGCAAATCACGCTGAGTCGTATTGTTCGCCGTCAACAGTCCTGATTGCGCCGCATAATCAAGCAGGCGCTCCAAGATCGGCGACGGACTGTCTTCCTGGCTCGATGCAAGCGAATCGTCAGATACGTCATCACTGCTGCTGACAGCTGATTTGCTGCGAACATCGATGCTTGCAGCATCGAATCCGCCGGAAAAAGGCGCATCGATTTGAAACAAATCAAGCAGCGCATTTCTCGCCGGAATGACGTCCAGCGGTTCGATCATGCCGTTGTTTAAAGCAAACTGAAGCAATCTTTCGATATCAAAAGCCGCGCTCTCCTGCAGCGAAGTTCTGTCACTCATCTTCTTTCACCGCCATGTCGTTGAAGCCGTTCGGATGATTTTGATGCCAATTCCACGCGTCTTGAATAATCGTCTTCAAATCTGTCCGCACCGGTTTCCAACCGAGCTCTGACTTGCATTTGTCCGAAGAAGCGACGAGCACGGCAGGATCGCCCGCTCTGCGCGGCTCCATCTTAGCCGGAATCGGATGGCCGGTCACTTCTCTGGCAATCTCAATGACTTCCTTCACAGAGAATCCTTTCCCGTTGCCCAAATTGTAAATGCCGCTGTCTCCGCCATGAATGAGATGATCGACGGCCAGCAAATGAGCGTCCGCCAAATCGCAGACATGAATGTAATCCCGAATGCACGTGCCGTCCGGCGTCGGATAGTCGCCGCCAAAGATCGAAATCGATTCGCGTTTGCCAAGCGCAACTTGCAAAATCAAAGGAATTAAATGCGTTTCAGGATCATGATCCTCGCCAATTTTGCCCGAAGGATGCGCGCCGGCGGCATTAAAGTATCGAAGCGAAACGTATTTCAAACCGTGTGCAGACTCGAACCAGTGAATCATCCGCTCCATGGCCAGCTTCGTTTCCCCGTATGCGTTGGTCGGATTCGTCGGTGCAGTTTCTTTGATCGGCACGGTTTCAGGTTCGCCGTAAACGGCTGCCGTAGAAGAGAATACGATCGCCCGCACCCCGTGCTTGACCATCGCTTCCAACAAACAAAGCGTGCCGTATACGTTGTTGTTGTAATATTTTCCGGGATCTTTCATGCTCTCTCCAACTAGCGAATTCGCAGCAAAATGGATGACGCCTTCGATTTGATGTTCTGTAAAGATGCGATCCAGCAAAGCCTCATCCCGCAGGTCGCCTTTGTAAAAAACACCGCCGTGGATCGCAGCCTTATGGCCTTGATACAAACTGTCGATAATCACTGTCTCACGATTTTGTTCAAGCAAAGCTAAAGCCGTATGGGAGCCGATGTATCCTGCTCCGCCAGTCACTAAGATTGCCAATGGTACTCCCTCCCGTTTTATTCTGTCTCAACATCCGTGACTTCTCTTGCGCCGCCGCCAATATCGCACACATAAAAATCTGCCTCATAATCCGTTTGCTCCGCATATGCGGCCCCGACACGTTTGATGACTTCCTCGATCCGGCTTCGGTGCACGAGCGATACGGTGCATCCTCCGAATCCCGCGCCGGTCATGCGCGAACCGAGCACCCCGTCATGCTTTCTTGTCTCATCGACAAGCACATCCAGTTCTTTGCATGAAACTTCGTACAAATCACGCAGCGAATCATGCGACTCATTCATATACTCTCCGAACAGCGCCAAATCGTCTTCTTTCAAAGCCTGTACAGAAGCAAGCACGCGATCGTTTTCAGCGATAACGTGCTCTGCGCGCTTGCGCACCGTTTCGTCGGAAATGTTCGCTTGCGCTTTGGCGAACTGTTCCGCATTTAATTCAGCAAGCTGCTTCAGCTCTGGATATGCGCTTTGCAGCTCTTTCACCGCTTGTTCACATTGCGCCCGGCGGACATTGTATTCAGAATCGACCAAACCGCGGCTTTTGTTCGTATTCGCGATCAGCAAGCGGTATTCCCCTATATTTAAAGGAACGTATTCATAGGCAAGATCGCTGCAACGCAGCAAGACGGCGTGATTGTTTTTCCCCATTGCCGATGTGAATTGGTCCATAATGCCGCACTGCACGCCCAAAAATTCATTCTCTGACTTTTGCGAGATGAGCGCGAGCTCGATTCGATCTGCTTCTAAATTTTCCATCTGTGCAATCGCGTAAGCCGTTGCGAGCTGAATCGAAGCGGATGACGACAGCCCGGAACCCGGAACGTTGCCATAATATAACAAATCATAACCGCCTTTGACGTCATGGCCCGCCAGCCTCAAATGATGCAGCACCGCTTTCGGGTAATTGATCCAACCATCAGCCGCATCGTATTGCAACTGGTTGATATTTATTTCCTTTTCTCCTGGAAAATTAAGCGAAGCGAAGCGAATCGTGTCAGACGCCCGCTTGCGAATCAGCAAATAAGTGCCGAAAGTTAAGGCTGCCGGAAACACGTAACCGCCGTTATAATCCGTATGCTCGCCGATGAGATTGACTCTCCCGGGCGCGAAAAACATGCGAATCTCTTCTGCAGAACCGCCATAGCGGCTGATAAATTCCTTTTTCAGCTGATCTGCATTCATCGTTCGTTTCCTCTCCTTATTTTTTTCATTTGCAAAAATTGTTCAGGCTGTTGAAACAGCTCGCTTATAATGAGCGTTGCCGCGCCTGCCAAGCCGGAGTCATCCCCCAATGCGGTGCGCTCCACTTTCAAATGCTTTGCATGGCTTTGCATCGCTCTTTCCTGGATCGTCTGTCTGATCGCCGGAAACAAAAATTTTTCTGCCCGAGACAAGCCGCCGCCGATAATGATCATTTCAGGATTGAGCAAATTGACAGCTCCGGACAGCGCTTGCCCGATATAAACCCCGGTTTCATGCAGCATGTCCTGCGACAGCTGATCCCCTTGCAATGCCGCTTCGTAAATGAGCTGACCGGTGATTTCCGCTTCTCTGTCAGCGAGAAGCGAACGCGCGCCTTGTTGCAGCCGTTTTTTAAACCGGGTTTCCAATGCAGGACCTGATGCAACCGTAGACAAACATCCTTCGCTCCCGCAAAAGCAGCGCGGCCCGATCGCTTCGTCCACGATGTGAACGTGTCCGATTTCGCCGGCGCCGTAACGGGCGCCTCGCAGAAGCTCGCCGTTCATATAAATGCCTGAGCCGATGCCTGTGCCGATATTTAAAAATAAAAAATGCGACAATGATTTCGCTTTGCCAAACCATTTCTCTGCAGCCGCCATCGCCCGCACGTCATTATCCACTCGCACAGGAAGCTGAAACAATTGTTCAAACTTTTCGGCCAGCGGCACATCGTGCCATTGAAAAGCAGGAGCGTAAATGGACGTCCCGCTGCCGCTGTCAACCAGGCCGTGCGCGCCAATGCCGATGCCTAATGCGACTTTTTTTCCAACTTTCGCCAACACGGCCTCTGCAGCATCGACCATCGTGCTGATGACAGAATCGGGACGATACGGAGGCGCCAGCGGAAACGACATTTTGCCATCTGCTTTGCCTTCTAAGTTTACGAGCGCTGCATGGATTTCAGTCGTTCCCATATCGATGGCGATCACTGCAAACTCGTCAGCATTGAGCTCGAGCAGCGTCGGTTTCCGCCCTCCGCTTGATTCACCGGTTCCTGTCTCCCGCACCAGCCCAAATTCGATCAATTCGACTAATCGGCTCGATACAGTCGCAGGGTTGAGCCCCGTCATTTTCGAGATTTCAGCGCGTGAAATCGTCTTCGCTTCTCGGATGACGCGCAAGATTAAACTCGTGTTCGCTTGTTTGATCGTCGTTTTATTGGACGGGATCAGTTCATTCATTTTGGCCGTGGTCACTCCTGCCTGTCTTCAATTTTTTTAACATGGAATCACTGCGTGCGACCCTGCCTAAGTTCAGCGGTCACTTTCTTTATTTACTAAATAAAGTATTAATGGATCTTATTTTAGCAATACTTCGCTCTCCTTTCAATCCCGAATTCAATTTGTATTAAAATTCCTTTTGCCAATCGTGAAGGACATCTGATACTGCTCATCTGACCGCATGCAATGAAAAAAGCAGCTGCGCAATATGCCATGCGCAGCTGCCGCGATGCATGAAGATCACCTGCATAGGTGAAAAATCGCCTACATGCAAAAGATATGTTTTCCGATTCGTTTAATTTGCGGTCTTGACCAAATCCATGCTGAAGTAGCGGTGTCTGGGTTAAAGTAATACAAGGCGCCGTTTGTAGGATCCCATCCGTTGACGGCATCTTGCACTGCTCGATAAGCGGTCTGATCAGGCTCCAGCCATATTTGTCCGTCATCAACTGCGGTGAAAGCCCTCGGTTGGAATATCACTCCCGATATCGTATTCGGAAATTTGGAATCACGCAGCCGATTTAAAATGACTGCCGCAACAGCAACTTGTCCTTCATAAGGCTCGCCTCTTGCTTCTCCGTACACTGCCCTCGCCATCAGCGTCATATCATTGCTGTTGAATTGCCGCGCGGAAGTTACGGTTTGATTGCCGGAAGCGCCTCCCGGTCTCCAATTGCGCGTCGCTCTTACGAGCATCCGTTTCGTTTGCGGACCAGCCACTCCGTCGACGTCCAAGCCGAACTGATATTGAAAATTGCGAACGG
>CALKAN010000461.1 GCA_937983035.1 uncultured Paenibacillaceae bacterium
CGTCCTTGGGCATAAAGTTTTGCGGCGTATTTTCCGGTGACACCGATGGATAATAACGATAACAGCCGTCTTCGCCGACAACGAGGAAATCTTCATAGAACAATGCCGTTTCCCGCATGAAAGGCAGCAATTTTTCTTTCAGGAACTGTTCATCCCCGGTAAATAAGTAATATTCATAATAATGGCGCGACAGCCAGCCGGCCGCGCTCGTCCAGTTCATGATGACCGGAACGATCTGATTCGGCACGCCGATGCCCGGCGTAGTCCCTGCAGGAATATAAATGCCGCGGCAGCCGTACAATTTTTTGGCATTGCTGCGGAAATCATCCATCATTTGCTCATAATAGTTAAACAATGCCGGCATCAGCTCATGCAAGCCGCCAACCGGCGCGTGCCAATACATCATCTGCACATTTTCATTCGCCATATTGTGCGACCAGATTAATCTGTAATCTCCTCCCCACAAGCCGTACATGCCGAACGGCAATGATTGGGCGTCCGTGCCTGAAATAAACAAGTAGCGGCCGTATGCCCACATTTTTTCGATTAAAGAAGTCGGCGCTTCGCCGCCGTATGCTTCCAGCATCAATTCTTCATTCGAACGCCAATCAGCTTCCTTCCCATCTCCTAATGCCATCGAAGCGGAATGAAACAGCCGCTGATGGATCGTTTGGTGCGATGCCAACATCCGGTCATAAGATTCATTCATCATGGAAAGTTCCTGTTTCAGCTTTGCCCATGACTCATTGCGCCCGCTCGTTACGAATACTTTCACGAGCACTAACACTTTCTCGCAATCTGTAAAACGAACGGCGTTTTCCGTTTGGGTCAGCTGCCCTCCGGTCGGTATGACGCGCATCACAGCTCCGAAGTCCGTGCCGTCATCATTTTTTCCGGCATAATACACGTACGGCTGCTCTGCTTTCACTTCGATCGATTGCTCCAGCTCTATGTACTGATCGCTCTTCCCTCCGTCTGTCGGATGGAATGCCAAGCCGATCGTTCCGCTGACAAGATGTTGATCGGAAGCAATTTCATACACGATGACATCGTCTGAACGGGACACAAACAATTTGCGTTCATATTTGGCAGATCCTTCATTCCATTTCACCGACACTTCGCCGGTCTCCATGTTCAAACTGCGCTGATAAGCACGAAACGCCTCTTTGCACGGCATTTGCAGCTTGATTTCTGCAACAGGAAAACGAGCAGCCAACTTCGTGTTGTATCCGCTTTCTCTCACGGCGTTCGTTAAATGCCAGCTCGCTTTCAAAAACTGATGTTCATCCATCAATTTGCGAGTTTCCGCCAGCGTATGGCTCACATCCGGCAGCTCATCTTTTCTGCCCCAATGCCACAATTCCGCATGTCCAAGAATGATCGTCTCTTCCTCTACCGCTCCGTATACGGACGCGCCGATGACGCCATTGCCGGAAGGCAGCGCTTCCCGCCACATATTTTTCCACCATGATGCAGGATATTTCATGATGATTTGATGGCGATGATTCATTTTTTCCAATCGATGATCCCCCTTCTCCTTTGTCTTCCATCAAATTTGTATCAATTTTTGCATCGATTTATGTCCAGCCCATCTCTCATTATTAACAATGACGGTGCGAATGTCTTTGGCTGATTTTCTTTCATTTATCCTAAATTCCAATTCTTTTTTTGCATTCGCTTGTCACCAGGCGCTCCCTTATTTATGATAAGGGTAACAGAAGGAGAAAGGGTGAACAGCCATTCGCGTGCCTGTCTATCGCTTTCGCGTCGATTATTTAACCCGATACTCGGAATATAACCCTCTCTTGCTTTTTGCCCAAAAATATGAATTTTCGTCCGGAGAATCCAGTCCGCTGCGCAGATGCTATGCCAATGCGATCATTCTCATCGAATCAGGGAAAGGCAAGCTGCGGCTGGACGATGATCTTCACGAACTTCGTGCCGGGTCCATGATCTATATCAGCGCCGGGCAGCTCCATCAGTGGTTCGCGGATCAAAAGGATCCGATGACGCATCGATGCGCCTATTTCGATTGGAAATATGTCGAACGAAAAACGTTTAAATATCAGCGCGATTACTTTGTCGGTCCTTATAAATTCAATCCAGAGCTGACCGCCGCGCTTCCGCAGCTTGAACTCCGTCATATCGTCAAAGTGAACAACATCCCTTTATGGATTTCTTATTTCAATGCATTGACGCCGCCCCCCGAAATGCTTGCTGATCGAAATCCTTGGGGACAGCTGAAATATAACGGCGCTTTTCAAATTTTTTTAGAGCAATATTTGAGCATTGCCATGAATGCAGAAGCCGTCTTTGATCTTCGCATTAAAAAAATTTTGGATCAAATCAGCCAGTCCTCTTGGCTCGAAAGCAAAGAAAATTTGTATGAATGGGCGAAGCAATTAGGCTTAGGAAAAAGCAGATTTCATGAACTGTTCAAAAAAGATACCGGTTACACGCCAAACCAATATTTAATGCATTTAAAATTTCACGCCATTCAAGAAGATTTAAGCTCTACCAATTTGTCGATTACGAAAATTTCGCGCAAATACGGGTACGCGACCATTCACAACTTCTCAAAAGCATTTAAATTGAAAACAGGGATGACCCCTTCCGAATACCGCTTCAAACACCGCTCTCCTTAAAAACCAAAAAGTCACCGGCGATCGATCTGCTGACCGATTCACCGGTGACTTTTATCATATGCGTTAAACCGCATCTTGTCGTTCCTTCAATTCGTAATGGATTTCCCTGATCTTCTCTTGAATCATGGTTGAATTCTCAAATTCGAAATTTTCCCGCGCGATGTTGAGCTCTCGAATTAATTGATTATGAAGTTCAATGAGTTCACGTTTACTCATTTCAGAAACCAACGGCAACTCTTCTCGTCCTTGATTCGGTTTGGACATTGATCTGCTCCTTCCATCGTTTCTTGATCAACGCTTGCTATTATTACTATTAAAACATATGAAGCGACATTAATAAAGCGAAAATTTTAAAAAAGTCAGAAATTTCCGGCTTTTATTTGATTCTCGTACAATTCACTGTAAAATCCTTTCTGTTCAAGCAGCTCATTGTGGGAACCTTGCTCAATGATTTTTCCGTCTTTCAGCACGACAATTTTATCCGCATTGCGAATCGTATTTAACCGATGGGCGATCACAAAGCTGGTTCTCCCTTTCATTAAGCGCTGAAGCGCTTCTTGAATTTTCAATTCTGTCACGGTATCGATGCTGCTTGTCGCTTCATCCAAGATAAGGATGGACGGATCCGCCAGAATTGCGCGGGCAATGGAAAGCAGCTGCCTTTGTCCCTGACTGATGCCGCCTCCGTTATGATCCAGCACTGTATCATACTGCTCCGGCAATTTCATAATAAAAGAATGCGCATTGGCCATCATAGCCGCTTGTTCCACTTCTTCATCCGTTGCATCGAGTCGGCCGTAACGAATATTTTCTCGAACCGTTCCCCGAAACAAAAACGTATCTTGCAGCACGAACGCCATATGACTGCGCAAGCTTTCTCTCTTAATTTGCGAAATGTCATGACCATCAATATAGATGGTTCCTTCATCCGCATCATAAAATCTTGAGAGCAAGTTTATTAAGGTCGTTTTGCCTGCGCCCGTCGGACCGACGAATGCGATCATCTCCCCGGGTTTCGCGTGAAAACTTACGTTCGTGATTGTATCGGCTTCTTTCTCGTAAGAAAACGTCACATTCGAAAACTTCACTTCGCCTTTTACTTGTTCCAATTCGCCTGCATGCTTTTCATCTTTTCTCTCTTCTTCTTCATCCAGCACTTGAAACACTCTCTCAGCGCCGGCGATCGCTGACAACAACGTATTGAACTGGTTGGCCAAGTCGCTCAAAGGGCGGGTAAATTGTCTCGTATATTCCGCGAAAATGACAATGACCCCGATGGAGATCATATCATGCAGCGCAAGCAAACCTCCGATGCCGGCAACGATGGCAAAGTTTAAATTGTTCAAGCCGTTCATCAGCTTCGGAATAAAGCCGGAGAATGTTTGCGCCCAGAAGCTGGCTTGTTTTAAATTTAAATTTTTCTCTCTGAATTCTGCGATGACCCTTTTCTCTTGCGAAAACGTTTTGACAATGCGCTGACCTGACATCGTCTCTTCAATATAACCGTTCAAATCGCCTAAATTCGCTTGAACAGCTTTGAACAAGACGCCTGTTCTTCTCGTAATCCACCTGAGTCCATAAATCATCAGCGGCACGACTAGAAATGTAATCAATGTAAGCAAAGGGCTCAGCCACACCATCACGCTGACAGTCCCAATCAATGTGAGCAAACTGGTGAAAATTTGAATGACAGAGCTGTTCAGCGTATTGCTGACATTCTCAATATCGTTCGTCACGCGGCTCATAATTTCGCCGTGCTGGCGTTTATCGAAATAAGGAATCGGCAGTCTGTGCAGATGTCTGAACAATTGCACTCGCATCCCATATACCGTTTTCTGCGCAATGCCGATCATCCAGAAATTCTGCAGCAGAACGGAAACCGAATGCAAAACATAGACGGCGGCCAAACCGATTAAAAAGTAAAGCAAGCCGCTGTTGTCTCGAGCGATGATGTACCAGTCGATCGCTCTCCCGACAAGAAAAGGACCGAGCAAAGCCATCGCCGAGCTGATCACAACCATGATCAGAACGAGCGACAACTTCCATTTGCTTTCCGCCAAATAACTCCAAATTCTTTTGATGGTGCCAGCAAAATTTTTCGGTTTTTCTTTCTTCTTCGGCGCATGGCGGGATTGGATGGCCGGCATGTCTTTCACTAATTTTTCATCGACTTTGATTTCATTCAGCTTAAATCTAGGGTATTGAAAAGGTTCAGCGAATTCTTTCCACATGCTTTTCGGCCTCCTCCCAATTTTGTGATTCACAAATATCTCTGTACAATGCCGATTGTTCAAGCAATTGTTCATGGCGCCCCAAGGCTGATACTTTGCCGTCTTCGAGGAGCAAAATTAGATCTGCGCTGCGCGTGGAACTGACTTTTTGCGTAATCATCAGCGTCGTGCATGAATATTTCTTCAACGCTTGCAATAAATCTGCTTCTGTCTTGACATCGAGCGCACTGGTGCTGTCATCCAGCAGCAAAATTTTCGGCTTGCGCACGAGCGCTCTCGCAATCGAAAGGCGCTGTTTTTGCCCTCCGGATAAATTCACGCCCCGCTGTCCCAGCACCGTATCGTACTGTTTCGGCAATTTCAGGATCGTTTCGTGAATTTGCGCATCTTTGGCCGCTTCGATGATGTCTTCCATCGTGGCATCTTCTTTGCCCCATGCGATATTTTCTTTGACCGTTCCAGTGAACAGGAGCGCTTCTTGCGGAACGTAACCGATCTGCTTCCGCAAATGTTCCAGTTTGAGCTTGCGAATATCGATGCCGTCGATCGCAATGATGCCTTCATCCGTATCATACAACCGCGGAATCAATTGGAACAATGATGATTTGCCGGAACCGGTAGCCCCCATAATCGCAATCGTTTCACCCGGTTTCGCTTCAAAGGAAACATCCGAAAGCACCGGCGCTTTCTTGCCGGGATAACGGAAAGATACGCCGTCAAAACGAAGATGACCTTCCGTAATGCGCAGCTTCTCGTCGCTGTCATCTCGATCCGTTAAATCGATTTCGGTATTCAACACTTCCCGCGCGCGCTGCGCAGATGCCCGGGCTCTGGACAAGTTCATAATGACCATGGAAATGACCGAAAGCGCATGCATCATGCGCGTGGCGTAGTTAATCAGGGCGACAATTTCACCCTCCGTCGCTTGATTCGTTGAAAGTTCAATGCTTCCAAACCAAAGGATGGCCATGATGCTTATATTCATGACGAGCAAAATTCCCGGCATCGTTATTTCGGTGACGCGAAGCGCGGTTTGCGTTCGCTCCATCAATTGACGGCTTGCTTGCGTAAATCGCTTCACTTCATGGCTTCTGCGAAGAAAGGCTTTAATGAGACGCATGCCCATTAAATTTTCTTGCATGACACTGTTGACGCCGTCCAATCGTTCCTGCACTTGACGGAATAACACCGCCACTTTTTTCATGATCCAACTCAAAAATAAAATAATGACAGGAACAGTGACGACAATAATCAACGCTAATTTCAAATTGACAAATAATGCGGCGATCATCCCTCCGATTACCATCAACGGCGCCCGAAGAGCGATGCGCAAAAACATAAACACGGTATTCTGCAGCTGCACGACGTCATTCGTCAGTCTTGTGATTAATGACGAAGTTGGAAAACGGATAAAATTCGTAAATGAAAACGATTGTATTTTCTCGTATAATCGTTCTCTCAGATCGAAGCTGAAACTTTGGCTGACATGCGACGCATAAAATGAATTGATAATTCCGGAAACAAAAGCCAGCAATGAGAACGCCAGCAAAATTCCGCCCCACCACAGCACCGAACTCAGATCATTTTGCAAGATTCCATCATCGATAATTCTGGAAATAATCAATGGCTGCGACAGTTCTACCGCTAATTCTACAAACATCAGCAACAAAGCAACGATCATTGCCAGCCGATATGGCTTTAGAAATGATAATATCTTCAATTGGCCACATCTCCGTCCTTTTTGATATCTAATTATCTATAGTAACATACTTTTGCATTCTTCGAAACGATGGACGCTGAAGCGCTCATAGCAGCCATTGCGGGGGCACCGTATTTTCCTCCCGCTGCCGTTTAAATCACTTCCCTCATATTACCATAATATCATTCAATCATATACGGAAAGGCGCATTGTCACCCATGAATTAACATGCGAAATTAACATATAATATATTATGTTAACTAATATTCGCTGAAACATCATAAGGGACGGAAAAACAGATCCCATTCCTTATAATTTAAAAAGCATAAGGACATCAAAGGATTTCCACATTTCAATCACGCGCGGCATTCTTAAACACCGCGTCAAATATCTCTTGCGTATACGCACAAATCATGTATATGATGGATAAAAGACATGCAGAGCAAATGGATTCGACATTTGTTAACCCGAATGTTTCTCGATCAAATGTTCAAACGCGCGCAATGCAATGCCATGCAATATTCATTTCATGCATCATGAGCAGACAGCGGTTAAACTTTCTCGAGATGCAAATAGACCGTGCATGATGAAAAACGCAAAGAAGGTGAAATGCAATGGAATGTCGAGTTGGCTGTGCTGCCTGCTGCATTGTCATATCGATCGCTTCGCCGATTCCAGGCATGCCTGAAGGAAAACCGGCAGGCGTCCGCTGCGTTCAGTTGACTGAAGACAATGCATGTCGTTTATTCGGTAAGCCGGAACGCCCCGCCGTATGCAGTCAATTTCGTCCATCGAAAGACATGTGCGGAGATTCAAACGAGGAAGCTTTTCGCAACTTATCTATATTAGAACAATTAAGCGCGCCAAATTGAGGAGGGATCACCAATCCCCCCTCAGGAATGATTGTTGCCGAATTATTGCGCGCGGCTGTTCATCTTTTTCTCGTAAAACTTCATTCCTTGTCCTTTCAGCTTCTCTTCCCATTCCAATTTTAAGATGGCCAACTCTTCGGTATAATCGGTTTTCGATTCATCTTTGTCATATTTTAACAACTCTAAAATTTCAATGCTAAATTGATCTTCACCATGTTTCGTCCATTCATGCTGCAATTGTTGATTCGGATGCATTCCTGCATTCAGCTGAAATTTCGTGCTGTTCATTTTTCCTTTTAAATTTTGCGACGTTTCGAGATAACATTTGTCTTCCCGATTGGATCGAATCCAAAAGATCCCCATCTCCGGCTTCATTTGCTTGTACTGTTCAACTAACTCTTTTCTTCTGCTGCTCATTCATATCCCATCTCTTTCAATATTCTTGATAATACGCGCAGCCGCTCCCCAAGCAGCTCGCTTTCATCGCTTAACGCTTGTTGAAACAATTGAATATCTTCGTCGATCATCTCATTGTCTTTGCAAATTTGCATTGTCATCGCATCGCCTTGCAGGCCGATTCGATCGATCACCGGATTTTCCGGATCATACCATTTCTCGTATTTATAAGCATCTTGAAAATAAAGCATGCCCCGGCAAACAAGAATCGCCAAGTCCAACACGCGGTGAAAAGGGAGTTCCTCCGATTGCCTGGACCATTTTCCTCCGGTATGCCGCCAAACTTTAGCTGAAATGTCTACTTTGCCGCGATCATTCCACTGAGCCAAACCAAGTGAAATCCCTTTAGCCTCTGAGTTGTAGGCTTGCTTCCCGTCAACATTTTCATAATTTTCACTGACAATCACCGGTTTATGCTTTAACGTTGTAGGAATTTTCATCATCTTGCTCCTTATAATATGATTACATTTACTAATTTACTAAATTAGTAATTTACTAAGTTGATGTTCAGATCATAACATACATATCGAAACGATGTCAAATATATGATCAAACAGGAGGGCTCGTGTCATTCGTGTGATTCATATGATTAGTTTTCCGATGCTGGTGTCAGGCATTGACTGGATCAAAGCCGCTGCGCGATTGGCGTTCGCTCTTTCAGCATACGAGCAAGCAAGGCAGCATTCGGAACAAATAAAAATGGACGGCGTGACGCGCCGTCCTGCTGCATATCTTTTGCATCGAAAACATGCCTGACCATTGAGTGAACATCGTATTAGACTTCCGCTTGTTGGACCAAGTTTTGTTTTTGCCGGGCCAAGCGTTGTTTTTGCCGGGCTAATCTTTGCTTTAAGAGCATCGATTTCTGCTCCTTGTAAATGGCCATGATGCGCCGATACATCGACTTGTCTTTGAGACGTTTGAAATAAGATTTGTCGGGTGAAAAATTGGCTTCAATGATCCACACTTTCCCTGTATTGTCAATGCCCATGTCAATCCCGACCGTATAGATCCGATACGACTTCGCCAGTTCTTTAATCGCCGCAAGGGCATTGTCGCGGACTTGCTTTTCAATGTCGCGCACAGAAACTTGCCGAGTCAGATTTGAACGTGATACAGCTGTTGAAAGCGGCAGCGCCTTTCCTTTGCTGCGAACAAGATTTGTAATAAAATACCCTGAACCTGCCACTTTTGCCATGATTCCCGTAACTTGCCATCCCTTGCCTTTCACTCTTTGCACCATGACTCGGATGTCAAACGGCCTGCCCTCAATATTTAATAACGGTATTTTTTGCTGAATAATGTACCGAGTATGCGGACGTCTGGCAGTCATTCGCCTGACCAAAGCATTGATTTGCGAATGAGGCACGATTTTTTTTGATTTTTCGGAATGAACGAGAATTTGATTATTTGCCAAAACTTTGATTTGGATGACGCCGGCCCCGCCTGATCCGCGGGAAGGCTTTAAAATGATCTGTCGATGCCGTTTTAGAAAATTAAAAAAATTGTCCTTCGTCAATATGTCTGTATGCGGGATAACCGATTTTAACGAAGGATTTCTGACCATCACGCGATGTTTGTCCCATTTTCCCCAGTTTAAAGCGATGTTCGTCTCCTCCTTTGCATCATCTTCCTCACGCAACAGAAGATGCAGACTCTAAAATAATGTATGTTTGCAATAAAGAGGGTGATTGGATGTGCAGCAAAAAAACAGAAAAAAATACGCAGATGATGGAATGCACAAAAAACCGCCGCGATTGCGGCGGATGCGACATCCTTTCCTTATGCATGAATCTTAATCTTTTCGTCAAGATGAACGTCTCCAGCTTCGAACACTTTTCAAAAAATGAGACGGCTCATCTGTAGCAAACCAGCGCACCCCTTCATCCAGCAACCGGTGCACCACTTTCTCCTCGCAAGAATAAAGAAACACTTCAAAATCAATCCCGGCGCTCTGAGCATCCTCGATCACTTCTCTGACAAAAGCTTGTTCCAGCTCAAAAGGCCAGCGGTCATTGCTGCCTTGGTCATCGTCATTTGCCAATCGCAAATGAATCTGCACTTGATCCAATCCTGCAAAATCATTCGCTTTCGCTTGAGAATAAGTTTGCTTAATTTTATCCACGTTTCCCATGATCCACAACATCGTTCGCACGTTTGCAGCGATCGTCTTCATTCGTTTGCAATTTTCCTGATTGTTGTGCGTGAAAATCACTTGCTTGTTCACTTCATATTCGTCAATTAGACGTCCCAGCTGATCCAAATCAACTTCTTTCAAATCCAAGTATATTTGCCGCTCAGGGATTCCTTGCATGTTGTGAAATACTTCTGCCAGCGTCGGGACCTTCTCCCCCTTGAATTTGGCGTCAAATTTCACTCCTGCATCCCACTGCTTGATTTCTTGCAAAGTAAAAGAAGAAATCGGTCGATCCTTCGCATCTTCCGGCACGGTTGTCGTCCGAGCAGGCGTTGCGTCATGAAGGCAAATAATTTCGCCGTCTTTCGTCGTGCGAAGATCAGCCTCGGGAATTCCGCCTAAT
Source organism: uncultured Paenibacillaceae bacterium (assembly GCA_937983035.1). Lineage (GTDB taxonomy): Bacteria > Bacillota > Bacilli > Paenibacillales > CALAME01 > CALKAN01. Next base: position 10,444 of record CALKAN010000461.1, read on the forward strand.
TCCCATGTGTACAAATTCGCCGCCATCGTATTGTCTGGTGCTTCATAAGCGCCGCCGCCTCGATGTGCCTGCCAATAAATTTGCAATGTTTCCACCATGCTTACAGCCTCCTCAACAGTTCCAAATCAAACGAAGGGACATACCCTTCTTTAGATGCACGACCCAGCAGCGCTTCAATTGCTTCATAACCATCGCTGCCCAAATCCAGCGTGAATTCATTGACATACAAGTCAATATGCGATTGCGCGA
>CALKAN010000462.1 GCA_937983035.1 uncultured Paenibacillaceae bacterium
AATCAACAATCTAAGGAGAAAGTAGTTTATGTCGGGGATTCGCGCGTTAGAAAAGGCACGATGAAAAACATCCCGAAAGACTACTCATCTTTTCCGGGCAAATCGGAAGCTTTTGTGCCTAACTTTCTATTGAAAGAATGGATGGTCGGCGCAGTGGTGCTCGTCGGGTTCATGGCTTTAATCATTGCGCATCCTGCACCGCTTGGTTATCCAGCCGATCCAACGAACACGGCATTTATTCCGATTCCGGATTGGTACTTTCTGTTTTTGTATCAATTTATTAAATATCCGTACGTATCTGAACAATTCGTTGTATTCGGAGTTGCTGTAGTGCCTGCTTTAGCTTTCGGCGGTTTGCTGCTGGCGCCGTTTTTGGATACAGGCAGAGAAAGACGCTGGTATAAGCGGCCGATCGCAAGCGGGTTTATGTTTTTGTCATTGGCAGCAATCATTTATTTAACGAACGTCGCTTGGGTAGAATATCAGAATACGTTGGCAGAACAACAAATTATACCTGAGCACATTGACCGGGCTGAACGAATTAAGGCCGGCGAACTTGAGCCTGGAGTCGGAGCAGGAGGAAGCGGCGGCGGAGCAGCTGATATTGCGATTGTAGACGCTGACGACCCGGCTTTCGAAATTTATCAAGCAGCAACTTGTTTAGCTTGTCATGGCTCTGATATGGCAGGCGTCGCAACATTTCCGCCATTGCGCGGCATCGGAGATAAATATACGCAAGAAGAGATCATCGACATTATGAAAAATGGCATCGGTTCGATGACGCCGCAGTGGGATGAATCGAAAAACGCAGGCAATCTCACCGATGAACAGCTTGAACAGTTGGCCGAATGGCTGGCTCGTCAGAAAGCTGACGGCGCTGCTTAAACTGCATAACCATGACAAAGGGGATGTTCGAAAGTCAACATGACTGAGACATCCCTTTTTTGCGGCTATTTTTATGGAAGTTTCGCATCATTCGCATGAATTTCATTAGAGCAGGTGAACGAAAAGTGAGTGTGATCTCTTTTTTAAGATACGCGTTCATGAATGCATATGCATTGACCGCTTTGTTTATCATTAATTTTTTAGGGACGATTTACGGTTATTATTGGTACGGCAATCAGCTCGTTTACACGTATACTGAAATGAATCCATGGCTTGTGTTGTTTGTTCCAGACAGTCCGACGGCAAGTTTGTTTTTTACGCTGACTTTGTTGTTTTTGATCGCAGATGTCAGAAAAAAAAATACAGAAGCTTCGTTCATAAAACGAGAATCTCCGCTGCGCTCATGGGTGGAAGCTTTTGCTGTCATTACTTCGTTGAAATACGGCATATGGGCGGTTGTGATGATATTTGCCGGGGCAGCGCAAGGGAATGTGCTGGAGTGGACGGACTGGATGCTCGTAGGATCACATCTTGGCATGGCGGCTGAAGTGATTTTATTTTCTCCGTTTATGAAATACGGTTTTGGAGCGATTGCTGTCGTCGCCGTCTGGACGCTTTTGAATGACATCATCGATTATTATTTAGGAGTGTTTCCTTGGCTTCCTCGCGTGCTTCATGACGATTTGCCGTTGATTCAAACATTTACGATGTGTTTAAGTTTGTTTTCGATCTCGATGGCTGCATATTTAATGAAAATTCGGCGCAGAAATCAGGTCTAATTTGGGACAATCCTCATAATCTATTAACAGAATCAGTGATCGTGATCGCAAGTTAATGGATTAGGAGGAGATGCAAAGTGCCGATTATCAATTCGAAGCGGTTGACTGCAGCGGCGGCAGGCGTGCTTTTCACGCTGATGATAGTTTGTTCGATGGCAGCAGCCGAGCATGATGTTACGCAAGAAGTTCAACAACAATTGAACAGGCTGGATCAAGCAGCTGATGCGATGTACGAATCTGCCCGAAACAAAGCGTGGGACGAGACGAGGGAGCATATCGGTCAGCTTAAAGATCGGATCCCTCAAATTCAATATGAAGGGATTACGGATATCGAGGGCATGAATGCATTGACGGAAGCTGCGCTCTCCGCGGAATACAGCTTAAATCAAGTGAAGCTGTCGGGCGAAGAAGTTATTATAGAGGCTGCTCGGTTGCGCTTGGCAGTCGATGCTTTAGCACATCCCCATCAGCCCATGTGGCTGCAGCATTACAAGTGGTTTCAAGAAGGGGCAGAACAGATGGAAGCAGCCTTGGAAATAAACAATCCGGCAAAATTCGAAGAGTCGATTCATCAAGTATTGAAACATTATCATATTGTCAGGCCGTCCATTCTCATTAATCGAGAACGGGAACTCGTCGTCAAGATGGACTCTATTTTGAAATATTTGCAGCAAGCGCCTCAAAATGCGAGTTATAATCGCAAACAATTAGAAAACGTCGTTTCAGAATATAAAAATACGATAGAAGAAATTTTTGAACGAAACAGTCAAGACGCTTATACGGATTTCAGCTTGAACCCTGTTCCGCCCGGCGGGCTCATTATTTTCAGCTCATTTATTCTTGCGGTGCTGGCAGTGGCAGGCTGGCGCATTTATCAATACGAACGGAAAGCCGGATTCGTGCCTGTGAAAAGAAAAACTCGGGATTTTTAAAAATACCGAGTTTTTTTATTGCTGAAATGAGAATTTACAATTTATGAAAATGATTTGTCAATCATGGATGTTTGCGATAACATAAGGTTATGCAAAATGGGACAATCCGAGCCGTGCAAACAGAAAGGGGGATGCCGATGACAGAAAAAACGCTCAAGCAAATGCAGCGAGAAGTGGATGAGTATATTTCGCAATTTAAAGAGGGATATTTCAGTCCGCTCGCCATGCTGGCCAGGATGACAGAAGAAGTCGGAGAGCTCGCCCGCGAAATTAATCATGTTTATGGTGAAAAACCAAAAAAAGAAACCGAAGAAGAAAATTCCATTGAAATGGAATTGGGCGATATATTATTTATCCTTCTTTGCTTTGCGAATTCACTTGGCATAGATTTGCAGGCTTCTCATGATCAAGTCATGGAAAAATTTCGAACGAGAGACAAAGATCGCTGGACAAAAATTAACACCGATGCTTGAAGGATGACATATGCTGTATCATCACCTTTTTCGACAAGGAGGGAGGAGATGGACGGCAAGCAGGAAATCCAGAAGGCATATGAAGCGATACTAAACGGAGATTTTGAAAAAGCGATCGAGTGGTTCGCATGTGCGATCGAGAAAGAGCCGGAAAATCCGGATTATCATTACAAAATTTCGATTACTTATGCAAGAAGCGATAAATTAGACAAAGCGTTATATCACGCAGCTGTCGCATATCACATGTTTCCGCAGCATCTCGAATATCGATATCATTTTCAACGTTTGCGAGCGAGAGAACTCGCCGCAAGGGCGCAGCAGCTTTTGGAAAACGGCGGGGAGCAAGTTTATTTGGCGCTGACTTTGCTGCAAGACGCCGTGCAGCTGGATCCGCTATGCGAAGAAGCGTTGATCTTGAAAGCAGCGGCGCATGCTGAGCTGGAAGAATATGACCGAGCTGTGCGAACGGTGAAAAAAGCTGTTGATTTAAACCCGCAGAATGAGATTGCAGTCAAATTGTTAGAGACATACAAAATAAAATTAAAGCAATTTTTCCTAGATTAGTCATAGAAAGGATCAGGTGATGCATGATGGAGCGACAAATTAAAGTTGCAGTCAGCGGAGCACGGGGGCGCATGGGCCGTGAAGTGGTGAAAATGGTGTTGGAAGCAGAAGAGCTGCAGTTAGTTGCGGCGATTGATACGGTGAGTGGTGGAGATGCAGCCAGCTTAGCCGGGCTTGAACCGTGCGGCGTTGAAATTACTAGCGATATGGAAGCAGCGCTCGCGCAATCCGGTGCAGAAGTATTGGTTGACTTCACCACGCCGCAATCTGTGATGAATAATGCAAGAACAGCGATTGCGCACGAAGTTCGGCCGGTGATCGGCACGACTGGACTTTCGCAAGAAGAAATTTCTGAATTGGACGAGCTGTGCAAACAAAGAGGAATCGGCGGCATTGTTGCGCCTAATTTTTCCATCGGGGCGATATTGATGATGAAATTTGCTGCACAAGCTGCTAAATATATGCCGCATGTAGAAATCATCGAATATCACGGCGATCAGAAATTAGATGCCCCGTCCGGCACAGCGGTGAAGACGGCAGAGTTTATTTCTGAGGTAAGAAAAGAATTCAAGCAGGGCAATCCGAAGGAAGAAGAAATGATCGAAGGCGCCAGAGGCGCGTATTACGACGGTTTTCGCATTCACAGCGTGCGGCTGCCCGGAGTATTTGCGCAGCAAGAAGTCATTTTTGGCGGCGACGGTCAGACGTTGAAAATTCGCCACGATTCCTACGATCGCGCCGGATATATGCCTGGAGTGAGATTAGCGGTCCAAAAAGTGATGGATCTTACCGGCATCGTGTACGGCTTTGATCAGTTCATTGACTAAGAAAGGCAGGATATGACATGAATATTGCTTTGATCGCGCATGATCGGAAAAAAGATGAAATGATTCATTTTGTCACGGCATATCGACACGTATTTGCCAAGCATGCATTGTTTGCTACAGGAACGACAGGCAAGCGCATTATGGAAGCGACGGGATTGGAAGTGACGCGTTTTCTGTCCGGTCCGCTTGGCGGTGACCAGCAAATCGGCGCCATGATCGCAGAAAACAACATGGATTTGGTTATATTTTTGCGTGATCCGCTGATGGCTCAGCCGCATGAACCGGATATTACCGCACTGCTGCGGTTGTGTGACGTTCACGGCATTCCGCTCGCGACGAACATTGCTACGAGCGAGCTGCTTGTGAGGGCGCTGGACCGGGGGGATTTTGCTTGGCGTGACATTGTCCATAAATATAAGCAGGGGGACAAGTGAATGGCAACAGATTTATTAATTTTCGGCGCGCATCCTGACGATGCTGAAATCGGCATGGGAGGTACGATTGCCAAGCATGCGGCAGCGAACAGAAACGTTGTGATATGCGACTTGACTTTTGCAGAAATGTCCTCCAACGGCGATGTAGAGACGCGGCAGCGGGAGGCTGAAGAAGCCGCTGCTATTCTTGGCGTGAAGGAACGCATTAATTTGGGATTGCCGGACAGAGGTTTGCGCATGGAGGATGAACAGTTGAAAGAAATTGTTAAAGTCATTCGTACATATCAGCCGAAAGCGGTGTTTGCGCCTTATTGGGAAGACCGGCATCCTGATCATACGATGTGCAGCCGGATGGTGCAGGAAGCGGTTTTCAGCGCTAAACTGCGAAAATGGATGCCGGAAATGCCGGCCTATGCAGCAGACCAGCTATATTTTTATTTTATCAATGATATGCATGCTCCAGATCTCATTGTCGATGTGACGTCTTGCTATGAGCAGAAGATGAAAGCTCTTCAAGCTTACCGCAGTCAGTTTACAAGAGCGGACGGTTCGGTTAAGACGCCGCTCAATCAAGGCTATATTGCCAATGTGGAGGCAAGGGATCGCTTATTCGGACAACGCCGGCTGATTCAGTATGCAGAAGGATTCAAACATGCGGTTCCTTATTTGGTTAACCAATTCGTATAAGGGTTTGCATGGGAGGAACAATAGATGAGAAAACGATTGAAGATCGGAATCACGTGCTATCCTTCACTCGGCGGGTCGGGCGTCGTAGCGACAGAACTGGGCAAACTGCTGGCTGAAATGGGCCACCAAGTTCATTTTATCGCTCACAGCATTCCGTTTCGTTTGGGCGGTTCTCGGAAAAACATCTTTTACCATGAAGTTCAAGTGAGCGATTATTACGTGTTTAAATATGCGCCGTATGATTTAAGCTTGGCCAGCAAAATGGCTCAAGTGGCCAAAATGCAGAAGCTCGATTTGCTTCATGTGCACTATGCGCTGCCGCATGCGGTTTGCGCCTTGCTTGCTAAGCAAATCGTCGGAGAACATTTGAAAGTTGTCACCACGCTGCACGGGACCGATATAACGATTTTGGGACATGACGAATCATTGCGCGATTTGATTCGGCTGGCGATCAATGAAAGCGACGCCGTCACTGCCGTTTCGAACGACCTGATCAACGAAACGAGAAGAGCGCTCGATATTGCGAGGCCGATTGATCTGTGCTACAACTTCGTAGATAAGCGCATCTATTATCCAAGGCATCATCCTGAACTGCGTCTCCAATATGCGAAACCAGACGAAAAGATTTTGATGCACATTTCTAATTTCAGGCCGGTGAAACGCGTATTAGACGTAGTTCGCATCTTTGAAGAAGTGCAGCGCACGATCCCGTCCAAATTGCTGCTCGTAGGGGAAGGGCCGGATTTGGCGAAAGTGCAGCAAAAAGTGAATGATTGGGGATTGAGCGATCGCGTCGTGTATCTGGGCAAACAAGAAGATGTTGCCGAGCTGATTTCGCTTGCAGACCTGCATTTGCTCCCGTCAGAGAAGGAAAGCTTCGGCCTTGTTGCACTGGAAGCGATGGCTTGCGGGGTTCCGACCATTGGATCGAATGCAGGAGGAATTCCGGAGCTTGTCACGCATGGAGAAACCGGATATTTGGCCGAGATCGGAGATACGGCGCAGATGGCCGCATATGCGAAGAAGCTGCTTTTAGACCCAGCATTGCATAAACAATTTTCAGAGGCATGCCTGGAACGGGCGCGAAATGAATTTTGCAATGATAAAATTGCCAAACAATATGAAGCGATCTATGAGCGTGTGTTGTGTGAAGAAGCAGCTGTCGTTTCAGATTGCTGAACTTCGTGTCGTCTTGCGTGCATGAAGCGCATATGAATGATACGGGCATACAATCTTCAAATCACGCGGTTATGAAAGGATTAGGAATGGATAATCTGGATGCAATGGAACGTGCTGGATTGAACATTTTAAGAACGCTGATAGACAACGGATACGAAGCCTATTTTGTCGGCGGCTATGTGCGTGATAAATTGCTCGGCCGCCCGATCGGCGATATTGATATTGCCACTTCCGCCAAGCCGGATGAAGTGATGCGCATTTTCGAGCGGCATGTGCCAACAGGGCTGCAGCATGGAACGGTGACGGTGTTTTCCGATGAGTTCCCGTTTGAGGTGACGACATTTCGCACGGAAGCGGAATATGAACAGTATCGCAGGCCGAAGTCTGTTCAGTATGTGAACAATTTGCATGAAGATTTGAAGCGGCGCGATTTTACGATGAATGCGATGGCCATGGATGCTGAAGGCAACGTGTTGGACCCGTTTGGAGGTCAAGCCGATTTAAAGCAGAAATTGCTTCGCTGCGTCGGCACCGCTTCTGATCGCTTCAGCGAGGATGCGCTTCGCATGATGCGGTGCATCAGGTTTGCCGCGGAATACGGTTTGGAAGTGGAAGAGAAGACTTGGCAAGCATTGCTGCATCATAGTGAGAAATTAAAACATATCGCCATGGAACGCGTTCGAATTGAACTGGAAAAAATGATTGAAGGATCGGATCCAGCTCGCGCGATCACTTTGCTTCAACAAAGCGGCCTGCTGTTCCGTCTGAATCGAGACATCTTAGTGCCAAGCCATTCATTGCAGCGCATCATTCAGCATGATTCATTATTAACTGCCTTTAATCGGGTGAATGGCGCGGCCCAGCGATGGTATTTATTTTATATGATGTTAGGCATGTCGTCTGAGATCAGCGCATCGTCCATGCAGCGTTTAACGTTTTCCAATGCTGCGAAAGAAGCGGTCGTTTCTATGCTGCGGTTTAATGAAGCGCTCGCAGAAAAAGCCTCTGACCTGCGCCTGCATTGGATAAAAAATGTGCTTAAATTCGGTGCCGCAACTGCGGAGCGCTGGCTGCACGCGCATGCGATGCTGCCTGATTCCAATCTTTACACGGAAAAGGGCGCAGCGTGGCTGGAGCAAATGCCGGTGAAGCATGTGCAGGAATTAGCAGTGAACGGAAACGATTTGAAAACATTAAAAGCAAAATCCGGTCCTTGGATCGGGAAACTGATGAACGAAATTTTGCTGGCGGCTGCCTCCGGCGTCGTTCCGAACGAATATGAAGCACAGATGCAATTCGCTAAAAATGTGTTGAACGGTGAAAAAGATGAGCATCAGTGAAAAGATTATACAAATATTATCTGAAAAAAAACCAGACTTCGTTTCAGGCCAAGAGTTGAGCGAGCTTTTAAATTGCAGCCGCACGGCTGTTTGGAAGCATATTCGCGCATTAGAGAAAGAAGGATATAAGTTTGAGGCTGTGACGAGGCGGGGATACCGCCTGTTGGAACAGCCGGAACTGTTAGATTTTTCGGAGTGGGAAAAGCAGTTAAACACCACGTTTATGGGCAAGCCGGTCCATTACTGCAAGCAAACGCGTTCGACGCAGCTTCTTGCGCTTGAAATGGCAAAGCAAGGCGCATCTGAAGGCGCGATGGCGATTGCGGAAGAGCAGACGGCAGGCAAAGGGCGGTTTAATCGCAACTGGCACTCTCCGGCAGGCAAAGGCCTTTACTTCAGCATCGTATTGAAGCCCAACATTCCGCTGCAATTCGTGCCTCAGTTGACTTTGCTCATTTCGGTGGCGCTCTGCCGCTCGATTCGACAAGTGACGGGCCTGCAGCCGGGCATTAAATGGCCGAATGATGTGCTGATCAGCGGCAAGAAATTTGCCGGCATTTTGCTTGAAATGCATGCTGAAGACATTCAGCTGCATCACGTCATCGCCGGCATTGGCATCAATGTGAATCAAACAGAAGAAGATTTTCCGCAGGACATACGCAGCACGGCCACATCGCTTAGGCAGGAAGCCGGGCGCAGCTTTCAGCGCGAGCAGCTGCTGCAAGCATTTTTGGAAGAGCTGGAACAATGGTACATCCATTATCTTAAAGAAGGATTTGCTCATATACGCATGTTATGGGAAGCGCATAATATTACGTTAGGGCGGCATGTTGCCGTTCAATCCGGCAATCGCGTTTATGAAGGCAAAGCGCTGGACATTGACGAAACCGGCGCCTTAGTGCTGCAGACAGAAGAAGGGCAAGTGAAATGTTATTCCGGCGAAACGACGATAAAAAAATAACTGGGAAAGCACGAACATCCGCGGCATTTTCATCTTTCCAACGAAAGTGAACTTTGTTATAATGACGTTGGAGACGATATCCAAGCAGGAATTGTACTCTGTGCGTTTGATGAATGCATATCATTTACGGCATCCATATTTATCGGATTCTGCTCTGAGCCCTCACCATAGGGACCGAGACAGAAGGATCATATGGTTCTTTTGTAACGGACAACAGCCCTTGGCTTATTCAGAGCCAAAGGTTTTTTTGTCTGTACGGCATTTTACTCATGATTCCCTGGGGGAAATTGTCTCCAACAGAATATTTTTACAACACTTAAAAGGAGTGGGCAGCGAATGGGCAACCGCAAGATGTTAAGCACGCTCGACTTGAGAAAGATGAAGGAGCAGTCGGAACCAATTGCGATGGTGACGGCGTACGACTATCCTTCAGCGAAGCTGGCCTGTGAAGCAGGTGCGGACATTATTCTGGTCGGAGACTCTCTGGGCATGGTCGTGCTTGGCTATGATTCGACCATACCAGTGACGCTGGGGGACATGGTTCATCATACGAAAGCTGTGACCCGTGCTTCATCGGGGCAATGTTTCACCGTCGCGGATATGCCGTTTGCCACATATCATGGCAGCATCGATCAAACGATCCGCAATGCGGCTGAGTTGATGCAAGCCGGCGGCGCGATGGCGATTAAATTGGAAGGCGGGCAGGAAATCGCCCATACGATTCAAGCTTGCGTGCAAGCGGGCATGCCGGTGATGGGACATATCGGTTTAACGCCGCAAGCAGTGAATACGCTCGGAGGATATCGAGTCCAAGGACGCACGCCGGAAAGCGCCAAGAAGCTGATCGAAGATGCCAAAGCGCTGGAAGAAGCGGGCGTATTCGCGATCGTATTGGAAATGGTGCCTGAAGAATTAGCTGCATTGATTACGAAAAAACTGAAAGTGCCGACGATTGGCATTGGAGCCGGCCGAGGCTGCGACGGGCAAGTGCTTGTTTTCCATGATCTGCTGCAATATGCTTCTCCGTTAGCGCCTCGTTTCGTTAAAGCTTATGCCAATGCCGGAGATGTTATTCGGGACGGCATTAAACAATATGTTAGTGAAGTGAAGCAAAAGCAATTTCCAGCAGAACACCATGTTTTCCACATGGATCCTGAAGTGCTAAAGCCGCTCGGCGGCAACACTATAGATAAGGATGGGTCAGATTGATTACAGCACGTACGATTGAAGAAGCACGCAAAATCATGATGGAGCTTAGACAAGCTCGCTCAGCGAACGGTCGTCAAGCGAAAGCAGGCTTCGTCCCTACGATGGGTTATTTGCATGCCGGCCACGGGAGCTTGCTCAAGCAGGCAAAAAGTGAATGACATCACTGTGCTCAGCATTTTTGTGAATCCATTGCAGTTCGGTCCGAACGAAGATTATGAAACTTATCCGCGGGATGAAGCGAAAGATTTGCGCTTTGCGGAAGAAGCCGGCGTCGATCTTGTTTTTATCCCTTCTGCACAAGAAATGTATCCGAGTCCGACGAAAACGAAAGTGTCTGTTTCTGAATTGACCGAGCGGCTTTGCGGCGCCTCCCGGCCGGGACATTTCGATGGAGTTACGACGGTAGTAACGAAAT